>JAADHR010000028.1:0-411 GCA_013151735.1 Calditrichota bacterium
GCATAGATTTTAATCCGCTGAGTAAATCGTGCCAACTCGAACTTTTTCTTTACCTGCACCACTACACTCACAGGCCCGCTTTCGACTATTTCGATTTCAGGCTCAGAATCCACATTCCAGTATTTGCCGGTCCAAAAATTGTATTCCGGTTCGCCTTGCGGAGAGTTTAAAAAACCTTCCGAGTCGCCAAAATCCTGAATGATTTGTATCAGGTTCCCTTGCCCGTCTTTGTCTAAAATCTGGCGATCGAGCCGTTTGTCAAAAATGCTCGATATGCAGCCGGTGGAAGGGTCGATTTCTATTTTAAAAAATTCATTCTCAATTTCATTTTCAGTCGCTTTCAATGTGGAATGCTGTTCCAATGCTCCTGCAGAAATAGCCCTGTAACTCTTGTAGCCTATGGAAGGCACA
>JAADHR010000028.1:457-4576 GCA_013151735.1 Calditrichota bacterium
CTTTTTGCTGATTATTTGTGAAGGAATGTCGTTTCCTTCATTGTCCTGGATGCGAATGGTTTGAACCGGCTGCGGGAATTCTATACTTGTCTCAACGACGTCGCTTCTCTTCCAGGACAGCGGGTTGAAAACGATAATTGGCACGCCCTTACCGGTTGTGTTGATTCTCGACGAAATAGCTTGCAGCGATTTGTCCAACTCCCGACGGCCGACAGCCATAATATTCGCATACCGCCTTAATGCGTCATCGATGGCGGGGGGGATGTCTGTGCCGGAAATGGTGTCATGGAACTGGTTTATCATTACCTTTTTCCAGGCACTGAATATGGCTGCGCGGGGATATTCACGTTCTCCCAATGCAGCAGCAATGGCTGAAAATTTTTCGAGCGTCAGTAGTAAATTTTCGGCGTACCTGTTTCCCTTTTTAATTTCCCCAACCGTTGTATATGCGCCGCGGATTGTTGCTGTGAGTTCGTTGTTAACCACAGGAAGATTGTGTTTCTCCCTCATAACGGCATTAACAAATCGATCCGGTGTGCTGAATATGATTTTGGCCTGCGTGTCGTCCGGGGCGTGTTGCTCCTGCCTTGCTGCTATTGTTTTTCTCATTCTTTCCACATCCGCCTTTAATGCGCCGCCACCGTGATTGCCTACGCCAACCAGGGTGATGTCGTCCCTGACCCCGTATCGTTGATTCATCATCAATAACCGCTCGTCGATTTCTGCCCCGGCAGGCAGGCTTTCGCCGTAGGCCTTGAAGGGCTTGTAGGCAAAAATCCGGGAACCGTCAGGAGATTGCCACCAAAATATCTGCTCTCCTTTTCCCCTGGGACGCGTAAACATGTAAGAATCGATGCCACTTTTCTTCAAAATTTGTGGCCATGTCCACGGATGCGTCCATGCATCCTGGAACCAGGCGGTTTTAACATCTATTCCGAACTCGCGCATAAAAAAGCGTTTTCCAAAGAGAACCTGACGGACAAGGGATTCGCCGCACGGCAAACAACCATCCACCTCACACCAGAGACCGCTGCCGATGGCCAAACGTCCCCCAGCGCCGTGTGCGCCGGGATTGCGAATACTCCCCCCCAATGCGCGTGAGTTATGGGCATAGTAGCGAAATTTGTAATAAAGTTCGGGGTATAAATTTTCCAGCGGTTCGATCGCCGGGACTTGTAGAAATGTAAAGGTATAATCAGGATATTTTTCCATATTGTCAAAAGCAATTTCCAGCGTGTGTTTAACAATAACATGGATGGTCTCCGGATCATATCGCCACCACCAAGCCAGATCGATGTGCGACTGCGGAATGACGTGCAGGGTCATTTCTTTCAGTGGAGCTTTGCCGTGGTCTGTGCTTTCCTTTGCAAAGCTCGAGTTTGAGATATTACACAAAAGTAAAACAAAAAGCAGATTTACCCCAAGTCTCTTTAAATGTTTCATTTCATCTCACTGGTTATAGTTATCTTTGGAGCTTGTTTTTTGGTAACATGTTAGTTAGGGGTGAAAAATTTTGCCAAGATTTTTCAAAACTGCTCGGACGAGTTTTTCCGGCGCATTATACTCGTTCCGCCGCTCGACGTCACAGATCGACCACTGGACGCGGAGCGTCCCGGGATACACTCCGACGATCTTCGTCGGAGCGAGAGATTCCGGCTCTCGCGCATACAGAACAAGGGGTTGCAACCCCTTGTTCCGGGAGCACAACTGCGGCAGACCTCAAGAGACTGTCGAAGAAGTTCGCGACCCCGGTTGTCGCAATTTCCATAAAAACAAGAGTTCCAAACACCCTGTGCCTCAAAAAACGAGGCATCCGGGGTTTTTATGCTCGTTTCGCCGCTCGGCGGCGGAATACCTACCGGTGTGGCGCTCTGTGATCACACTGCCTTTTGCTTCCAGTACATCTCAATTTCTTCCAGGCTTTTACCTTTTGTTTCGGGAACAAAGCGGTAGAAAAAGAGGGTGGCGATGAGACAGGTGGCGGCAAAAGTAAAAAAACCGGCGTTCATGCCGATTTTGGCAACGTACCAGGGAAACAAAAACGCCGTGATAAAGTTGGTTCCCCAATTGGAAAAGGTTGCGATAGACATGGCCCGGCCGCGGACGCGATTTGGGAAAATCTCACCGGTCAACACCCAGATCACGGCGTTTATGGATAAAGCGAGGCTGGCCATATAAACACACAGCATGATGACAATCCAAATCCCGGACGTTACGCCGATGGTAAACTGAATGGCAATGATGAGCAGAGAGACAAAGACGGCGGCCATGCCGCCAATTAAAAGCGGCCGGCGCCCCCAACTGTCAATTTTCCAAAACGCGATAATTGTAAAGATAAAATTTATAACACCAATTGCCACCTGAAATTCCAGGGCGCTGTCGAGTCTGAATCCGGCTTTTTCGAGAATGGTCGGGCCATAATAAACGATAATGTTGACGCCGGTGAATTGTCCGAAAATCGAAAGACCCAGGCCAACGATGAGTGCCAGGCGCAATCCCGGTTTGAAAAGTTCGCGGATGGTTCCTTCTTCGCTCTTTATGGCATTTTTTATTTCTGAAAATTCGGTTTTTGCAACGGCCGCGCCGCTTACTTTTGCCAGCAAACTATAGCCTTTTGTCTCGTACCCCGCCCGGATCAGCCAGCGTGGACTTTCGGGAATGAAAAACAACAGGATGATAAACAACCCGGCGGGAATCATTTCTGCGCCAAACATCGCTCTCCAGACTTCCGAGATCATCACCTTGTGTAAGAGTCCTGTCCCGCCAAAGGAAGCGGCATTCCCCTGAGAAAAAGCCAATAACAGCCAATTGGAAAAATAGGCAAGCAAAATGCCGATGACGATAGAAAGCTGATAGAGCGCGACCAGTCGTCCGCGGATTTTCGGCGGTGCGAATTCAGAGATGTATAAAGGCGCCAAAACAGACGCCATGCCGATCCCCAGGCCGCCGATGAGACGGGCAGGAATTAAAAGCATGAATGAAGGAGGAATTGTCGATCCGAGCGCGGACACGAAAAAGAAAATTGCCGCGGCCAGGAGAACCGGCTTTCGCCCAAAGCGATCGCTGAGCATACCGGCGACCAGGGCGCCGAGAATGGCACCGACGAGCGCCGAGCTTCCAAACCAGCCGACTTCTATTTTGCTCAATGCGAACTGCGTTTCCACCATGCCGAACGTGCCGGAAATGACAGCCGTATCGAAACCGAAAAGGATGCCGCCGAGAGAGGCCACAAAACAGACGACGGCAAGAAAAACAGCACTGCCGCTGCCGGGCATTTCTTCGGGCATTGATTTATCCGTTAGTGAGATCAATGAATTCCTCCTTTGCTTCGCTTCGCTCGCAATGACATTTTCGGACTTTTTACGAACGACTCATTTTATCTCTAAATTTAAACATCTCGTTGTTTCCAGGAGACTCCGGCATTCGCCGGAGTGACTTGTTTGGTCTGTTTACAGGCAAGTCTTTGTTATAATCTCTGTTTGCTTTTTTGACCACTGATATCAGATATGTTGTTTCATAAGGCGCATTTTGCATGTTTTTGTAAGAACCGTATCAACATCACCAGGAATACAAAACTTTAGGAAAACGAGCCGCCTGGCCAAAAGACCTAAAACAACCTGACGATCGCATCAGCCACATCAAAAAACAATCGCGTAAAAAATCCTGCCCTTTTGGTTTTTATCACATGGCCTTCTTCATCCAGGTATAATTTTGTGCGACCCTTGTATTTTGCGCCGTTGTATTCAAAATCGTGGGGTAGCTCGCATTGTTTCAGCCGGCCGCTTTCGTGAAATTGTATGATGGACAGTCCGCCATGGCGGCACGGAATGCCCTGGATTGTACGCGGCTCGGTGAGGAAAATAAAACGAAGCTTTCCATTCGGGTAAAATCCCGTCGCTTCTTTCTTATGGCCTCCGTCGCAGGGATACCCTTGAATAATCAAATCTTTTGAGAAATAGCACTGCTCCAGGGTACCGTCCTCCTTGCGCAGAAAAACCCGGCTTTTGGCAGGGATTTCGATTCCCTGGATCGTAACGGTTTGGCTCAACTCGAAATTGTCCAACCGGCCGTTTTGATAAAACCAGGTCCAGCCAATACAGGGATAGCCCTGGATATCAA
>JAADHR010000029.1 GCA_013151735.1 Calditrichota bacterium
TTGGAATTGATGCTTGTTTTTCTGGCATGCCGGTATCTTTCTCTGGTGATTTATTCCTTCTTCCTGAGTAAGAGAATCGAGCGCCTGGCAGCCCATGTCGATTTCACCTTTATTTGGAATTTCCTGAAGAAACTCCAAACCTTTGTCTTGATTATTGTATTTGTGACGATTTACTGGCGTTTGGATATCATTATGCTGACCAAAATGGATGGTACCGTTGCCAGTGGGATTTACAGCGCTGCCTACCGCCTTTTCCAGATTTTTATCATCATTCCCCAAAGCTTTGTCTATTCACTGTTTCCGATTATTTCTAAAAAATTCGGTGGAGAAGGCCAATCGTTTCAGGAAACCGTCGAGCGGGGTGTTCGCTACCTGTTGTTTTTCAGCATTCCTATGACGGTTTTGATGATTGTTCTGGCAAAGCCGGTTATTTTCCTCTTGTATGGACAAAAATTTTCCGAATCGATTGCTGTTTTGAAAATTCTCATGTTGACCATTATTCCCTACAGCATTACCGTGATGATGGGATACACGCTCGTTGCCAGCAATCTGCAAAAATACGATATGATCATCAATGGCAGCAGTGTGGTGGTCAATGCGACGCTCAATTATTTTTTGATTTCCCGATGGGGGTACAATGGTGCTGCCGCAGCCACGTTTTTGTCGATTTGCTTCTATTTGATTTTTCAATATCCGATTGTGCGTAAGTATTTGTTTCACATCCACTTTAGTAAATATATTGTGAAGCCTCTATTGGCTTCCGTTTTGGTCGGACTTCTGCTGTTTTACCTGATTCATTGGAATGTTTTCCTGAATATCGGAATTGGAATTGTTTTTTATTTGGCTTTATTGTATATTTTATCTTACTATGATCGCGAAGAGAAGCTGTATTTTAAACAGCTGGTTTTGGCGCTAAAAAGACCGCAATAAGTATTGAAATGAAGGAGAGAGGAAGCGTGGATACGTCCGTCATGAAAAACAGCATTATTTTTTTTATATTGGGTGTTTTATTTGGTGGTTTTATCTCTTTGACTGTGCTTAGAGAAGCGATCCCTTTACGAAGCCATGTGTACATGATTGCGATTACGGCCATTTCCATCATTCCCTTATCTGTTGCCCTTTTTGTCTGGTATCTTAATATTCTTAAAACGGTCAAGAAAACCTTCGGTACAAAAGGAGGGAATATTATTGGAACGCTGTTGACATTTATTGTGGTAACCAATATCATTATTTTTGTGGTTGTAACCGCCCTGTTTTTTGCTGCGATTGCTTGATCTGCCCACCAATAGGCGCGAAGCGGCCTGATTTGCCCTCCTGTTTTCAGAGTCTTTAGCAGATATGTAGTGAAAAAACATGAACTGCACTGTTTCATTTCAATCTACCCGTTATAAATAGTGGTTTAATTCGAACCACTATTTTTATTTGGAAGCATTCATAAAAACACGTCCGTATAGGTAACTTATTGATAATTAATAAACTCCAAATGGTTCATTGTGGTACGATTTATGCTCAAATATCCTATTTGGAAGAAAATTAAGGGAGCAAATTTTGAATGTACTCATCGTTATTCCCGCTTACAATGAGGAAAAAAATATTGCCAACGTAGTTCGGGAAATTCGGGCAACCAACCCCGGTGCGGATATTCTTGTCATTGATGACGGTTCGGCCGACAGAACCGCCGAAATGGCCAGGAACGAAGGAGCGAAGGTGGTTTCCCATGTGTTAAATACGGGTTACGGCGGAGCGCTGCAGACGGGGTACCGGTATGCGACCGCCAATCATTATGATGTGCTTGTCCAAATTGACGGAGATGGTCAGCATGACCCCAAATTTATCTCTCAAATGGTTTCTCTGGTTGAGGAGGGTACGGCGGATTTGGTGATTGGCAGCCGTTTTCTGGAAAAGGGGACGTCATATAAAGTCCCCTTCAATCGACGGCTTGGTATGAAACTGTTTCAATCCATCATCTATCTGTTGACCCGGCAAAATATTTCCGATCCCACATCGGGCTACCAGGCACTGTCCCGGAAGGTATTTCGCTTTTTTGCGAAAGGGAATGTATTTCCATCGGATTATCCCGATGCCGATGTAATCGTATTGCTCATTTCCCTCGGATTTAAAATTACTGAAATTCCGGTCGTCATGTACGAAAATCCGACGGGAAAATCCATGCACAACGGTCTAAAACCTATTTTTTATATGATTAAAATGTTTTTATCCCTTTATATTGCCAAAACCAATACTAATGTAAGGATTTAGTGATGCCACTCAAAGCGAGACTTTTTTTACTGCTCCTGAGTTTGGGGATGTTTGTGTTTATTCTTCAGCTCATTCGGGGCCGACGACTCAAAATCGAGCATTCCATTCTCTGGTTGACGGTAAGTGTTTTGATGATTATTCTCTCGGTTTGGCAGGGTTTTACAGATCAGATTGCCCGTGCGATTGGAATTGATTATCCCCCTGCACTCTATTTTGCCATTGCCATTGTGTTTGCATTTTTAATGCTTCTGCATTTGTCCATGGAACTTTCCAAGATGAAAGACCGAATTAAGACGCTCAATCAAGAACTGTCGATCAGCGAATTATATATCCAGGAGTTGAAGCAAAAACAACATGAAAATACAGAGATTAACGAAGGAAACTGAAGCGGCCTGGGACCAGTATGTGCTCCGTCACCCTCACGGTAATTTTTACCAGCTTTCGGGGTGGCAGGAGGTTTATGCATCTGTTTTCCAGTTTGTTCCGCAGTATTATTTTGCTGTCGAGAATAGCCGGATTGTTGGGGTTTTGCCTCTGATCTTAATGAGAAACATTCTGGGAAAACCGTTTTTGGTTTCCACTCCTTTTTCCAGCTACGGTGGGGTTTGTTTTGATACCCGGGAGGCCGGGCAATTCCTTTTAAAATGGGCGAAGCACCTGGCGGCAAAGTATGGCGTTCAATATGTGGAATTCCGTCAATATGAGCAAACCTTTGGCCATCTTCCTCAAAAGGATGTTTTTGTTCGATTGGTAACCAAATTAAGTTCGGATCCTGAGGAGCTTTGGAAGCATTCTCTCAAACCAAAGATTCGCCGGTTTGTTAGACAGGGCGAAAAAAAGGGGCTTTATGCGGATTGGGGACACCATTATCTGAACGATTTCTATCGCATATTTACAACGAACATGAAACGCCTGGGAACGCCGGCCCATCCCATTGGGCTGTTTGGAAAATTAATTGAGAAATTTGGCGATCAGGTCAAATTGTTGGTTGTAAAGTACGAAAAAAGGGTGATTGGGGGAATGTTTATGGTTGATTACGCCGGGAGAATTCTCACCGATCCGTGGGTCTCTTCTTTAAGCGAATTTAATCATTTGCGGCCAAACCATATTCTGTACTGGAATGCTCTGAAATACGGCTGCGAGAACGGGTATGATTTTTTTGACTTTGGGCGGTCAACACAGGGAACAGGAACCTATGAGTTCAAAAAACCCTGGGGGGCGGAGGCTCTGGTTCTTCCTTATGAATATTACCTGCACAAAGCCGGAACCATCCCGGAGGTCGATGCCAACAACAACAAGTATGAATTTTTAATTTCCGTTTGGAAAAAGCTTCCGCTGCCGTTGGCTACGGCCGTGGGAAAGCGTGTGGTGAAATTTTTACCGGAATTGTAAAAACACTGAATTGGATTATCCATTAATGAACAACACCTACCACATAATGACGTGTGATCTGGAAGATTGGTACCACCCCAGTTTGGTGGGAGCGCCATTTGAAAAATGGAAAACATTTGAGAGTCGGATTGACAAAACCACGGATATGATTTTGAATCTTTTCCGGGAAACCCATACGCAGGCTACGTTTTTTGTGTTGGGGTATGTGGCCGAACAGTTTCCGGAAGTTATTGCCAAAATTGCCCGACATGGGCACGAGATCGCTTCCCATAGCTACCAGCACAAGTTGGTTTACGATATGACGCCGGAGGCATTTCAAAAGGATACGGAAAAGGCGGTTTCAATTTTAAAGGGCATTACGGGCAAAGCGCCAAAGGGGTATCGGGCGCCCTCCTGGTCAACGTCTATCCGTTTGGAGTGGTACTGGGAGATTTTAAGAGACATGGGTTTTAAATATGATTCCAGTCTTTACCCGTACAAAACCTTTTTATATGGGGATAATTCAAATCCGCGCACGCCCTATCGACTTGAAAAATACGGATTGTTTGAAATTCCTCCTTCTGTGGGGGAAGTTTTTTCCAAAAGAATCCCCTACGCCGGGGGATTCTTCCTTCGGGCTCTTCCTTCATTTTTTATTCACACCTTTATTCGTCAGTACGATCGAATGGGATCCCCTGCCGTTTTGTATTTTCACCCGTGGGAATTGGATCCTGGAATTCCCAAACAAAAACTGGGATTGAAAAATAACTTTATTACGTATGTCAATATTGGACGGTTTCAGAAAAAGATAAAAAAACTCTCGCAAACCTACC
>JAADHR010000030.1:0-1677 GCA_013151735.1 Calditrichota bacterium
GGTCCTTACCCGTACTCTTACGAAATCCGGTCTAAAAAATGTGGTGGGGTTGTGTCACGAGTTTCTGGGAGTGAGCGATTGGCTCAGGCGCCATTTCGGGCGGGAAAAGTTTGACGGAATGGAATTTGTCGTCACGGGTATCAATCATTTCAACTGGATTTTAGAATTTAAAATGGACGGACAGGATGCCTTCCCGGCACTACACGACTATGCCCGGGAATTTTTGGCCCGGAAGAATCGCACCGATCTGAATGCCGACCCGTTTGCGGACAACCGTCTCCTTAAATTCACTCTGTTTGAAAACTTCGGCTATTTTCCCGCAGCCGGTGACCGGCATCTGGCGGAATTTTTGCCCAACGTGTTGACCAAAGAAAATGGGTACGGTGGAAAGTACTGGATTGGCCTTACGTCCATTCAGCGGCGGCGGGAAGACCTGGCCCGCGACCGCCGGCGTATTCAGGAAATGCGCGACGGCAAACGGGAACTCCCGAAACAGAAGTCCGGTGAAAAGGTGGCCGACATCATGGATGCCCTGTTTCATGAAAAAACAGGACTTTTTATTACCAATCTGCCCAATACGGGGCAGGTGGAAAATTTGCCCCGACAGGTTGTGGTGGAAGGGTTGGCCGAAATTCAGGGGGGCCGCATGGTTCCGCAGCCCATTGGGAAAATCTCTTCAACTATTTTTCCGCTCATTGCACCTCACGTCTGGCGGCAGGAAATGATTGTGGAGGCGTCTTTTACGGGCGATTGGAATCTGGCGGTGGAGGCCCTGGCATCCGATCCCATGATTCAGGATTTGAAATCCGTGCGAAGAATGGCCGACGAATTGCGGGCGGCTCTGAAGGAATTTCTGCCCCAGTTTTGAGTTGAGTACGACACCCGCATGGAATACGCGCGTAAATAGACCGAAATACACATTTTTTCAAGAAAAAGGAGGGTCCGTGACTAACCCAGGCATTTTTTATTTTTGGCGAAAACGAATTTTTTTGGTGATTCTTTTTTGGGCGATTGGTACGATTTCTCTCTATTCCCAATCCTTTGTTAGGGATGTCCCGTACGCGCAGGAGTTCCGCACGTTTGTGCGCATTCCCGGAGGGGAACGGGCCAATGATGTGCGAGCCCTGGCGTTTGACCGGGACAGCACGCTCTGGGCCGCCACGGCCGCCGGCCTGTTTGAATACCGGGACGGCCGATGGCTGGAGGACCCCTTCTTTCGTGGGAACGCCTTGAATGCGGTTTATTGCGATGCCCGCGGCCGGCTCTGGGTGCTGAAAAATCACACGGTTTTTAAAAAAACAGGGGCATCCTGGAAAAAACAGAGTCCTTTAAAAAATGTTCGCATTCGCGGCGTACACGCGTCGTTTTTTCTGCCGGACAGTTCCCTCTGGGTGGGTGTGGACGAGGGATTGGCCCGCGCCACCCGCCAGGCCCTTTTGCGGGATGTGGGTCCCTTTTCACTCTTTAGACCGGTGCAGGCGCTTTACACCGATGCGGACGGTACACAGTGGCTGGGACTTCACAAAGAAGGGCTGGTGCGACTTTCTCCGGATGGGGTGCGCACGCTGTACATCGGACTGGACGGCCTGCCCTACGATGACATTCTGGCGATTACCGGAAACACACGCTATTTGTGGGGTGCCACCTCCTGGGGGGTGTTTCGGTTCGATCGGGAAA
>JAADHR010000030.1:1778-5439 GCA_013151735.1 Calditrichota bacterium
GGGATCAGCAAAATCTGGACAAAATCTATGATGCTGGAAGAAAAGACCCGCCTGTACGAAGAAAAAGTGAGGAAACGCCACGACCGGTTTGGGCTTGTGGCGGAATCGGATTTGACGGTGCCGGGGGATTTGAGCTCCAACAAACTGCGAGATGACGACAACGACGGTCTCTGGACCTCTATTTACGTGGGAGCGGAATGTTTTCGCTACGCCGTGACGCACTCTGCAGATGCCAAAAAACGGGCCCTCCATTCATTCAGCGCCCTGGAACGGTTGGTGAAAATCACCGGCATTCCGGGATTTCCGGCACGGTCGTTTATTCCGGCGAAGGACTATTTCCCCGGCAAAGGTGGGGAATGGCATCGCACGCCGGATGGTAAGTGGTACTGGAAGGGCGATACCAGCTCGGACGAAATTGTGGGTCATTATTTTGCGGATGCGCTGGTGTACGAATTCATGGACGATCCGGCTGTCAAAGCGCGGGCTAAACGATTGATTGTGGCCATCACCGACCATATTTTGTCGCACCATTTTAATCTGTGCGATGTGGACGGCAGGCCCACCCGGTGGGGCGTCTGGAATCCCGATTCCCTGAACGGGCCGCGCATTCTGGAAAATGGACTGAACTCACTGGAAATACTCGCCTTTTTGCGCACGGCGTACGGAGTGACGTCCCATAAAAAATACCTGAAGGCCTACCGTCTGCTTATTAACCGCTACGGGTACGCCCGAAACACCATCAACCAGAAAATCACCTTTCCGGAGGAAATCAATTATTCGGATGATGAACTGGCCTATTTGCCGTACTATTTGTTGTTCCGCTACGAAACGGATCCCGACCTGCTGAAGCTTTACCGAAAAAGCCTGGAACGCACGTACCGGTACGTAAAATCGCAGGAAAATCCGTTGTGGAATGCCATCACCAGCGTGGCGTTGAAAAAGCCGCTCGGATTGAAAGAAGGGGTGAAAACCCTGCGTGAGTACCCGGTGGATTTGATTGAGTGGACGGTGAAGAACAGCCAGCGGCGGGATTTGCTGCCGAATCCTTATTCGGTAGGGCGGAACAGCAAACTGCAATCGCTGCGGGTAATTCCGGCAGACGAGCGCCGGGTCATGAAATGGAACACAAGCCCTTTTGAGATGGACGGAGGCAGCGGGGGGCGTGCCGAGCAGAGCGGAATGGAATTTCTCCTGCCGTACTGGATGATGCGGTACCACGGATTAATTCGGAAATAATCAGGAATGGACTTTGAGATGACGGGATTGAGCTGATCTCGCAATATCGGGGTTGGAAGAACGGAAAAAGATTAAAATAACTGTCATTGCGAATGAACGTAAGCGAATGAAGCGATCTCCAAGCGGTTGCTTCCAGAATTTTTAAAGAACAATCATCAAGAAAAAAAGGTGCTTCCGTGTCAAAACTCTACGTTGTGGTTCAATCGCAGGCCTATTTTGTGGACACCCACTGGGGGCACGGTACACCGCGCGAAGGCATGCGCGTGATGGCCGACATTCACCATCGCTACAACATCCCCATGACCTGGTTTGTAACGCCCCGGTCGGCTGCCGACATGGCGGAATGGCTGACTCTTTGGCATGAAAAGTACGGCGACGCCGTGGCCCAGTGGATGACGTACCCGAAAGAAAAATGGGGGGAAGAACAGCCCCACACACAGGACAAAGATTTTGCAGATGAAAAACTCGGGGCCAAGGGGTATTTTTTGCATGCCTCAAAGGAGGAAATGAAGGCGCACATTGCCCGGGACCGCCAGGCCATTCAAGAGGCGCTTCCCTGGGCGGATGTGAAAATTGCGGCCCACGGGCTGGTGAGCCGCAACCTTCTGCACGCGCTGGACGAGCTGGGATTCGAGGGGTACGGCGGCCATTGCTGGAATCAGGAGGGGACGGATGGACTGACGCACAAGGGCATTCCCTTTAATCCCTGGTACATCAACCCGGATGCCCAAAAGGCCTCCCTCCGGGGCAAGCGCGGCCTGGTGGGCACCCACTGGCTCGCCCTCGATTTAACCAGCGCCTACCATTCCCGGGCCACGTCCATTTATTCCAACGATCCCAACGACACCCAGCGGGCCCGCATCTGCCGCGACCGGGACATTGATTTCCTGAAAAACTTTTTTGACTTTTACCGGGAAAATGCCCGCGAAAATGCGTTTTTTTACATGATCTGGCACAACGAGTCCCATGAAATGGAATGGGGTCCCCACATGCGCACCTACCCGCCGGCCATGATCGACGACACGATGCTCCAAATGGACGAATACGCCCGCTACGCTACTCAATACGACGACGTCGAATTTGTTACGCTGCCTGAATTGGTGGCGCGGTACCGGCAGCAATTTGAGAAAACCCCGCCCACCTATTATCTGGCACCGGGTGCCGCGTGCCCCGAACCATACTACTACCCGGAACTCAACGCCATTGCCCGGGATCCCCACAACCGAAAACCGCCGTACCCGGAAACCTTTTTTTACTACGACGACGAATGTTACCTGATTTTTGAAAAGGGAATCTCCACCCCGCTGGAAACGAATGATTACACCAAGGCCCATTACACAACGGTGAATGAGGTGTACCCGACGGAGCCCCCGTACACCTTGCAGAAGGTAGAGGAAGAATCGGAGGCAGGGAGGAAAACATTTCGGGTGCAGATTGTGTCTCCCAATGAGCAGGTGAGCGGGATTGTGTTTTGGGGCGATTGGTCAGGCTGGCAGCTAATGGATGTCCCCGTAGGTTCCCGTGTGTACCGGGACAAAGTGGTCTTTTACAAATTGCACCTGAAAGCAGGGGAAAATAACTTTTTGATTCAATTGAAGAAGAAGTAAAAGGGTGTGCATTTTGGCGTGCAATCTTGAAGGCGGCAGATCCGTGCAAAGGTTCCAAAGCCTTGGCAAGGGTACAAAAAAAATGAAGCGTATGACAATGGCTAAACGCATTCTCACCGGCATCGTACTGGTGGCTGTTCTTTTTCTGCACACAACCGGATACACGGCATCCCGGACGGTCTGGCTGGTTTCGCTGAATGCTTCCCCGCAAATCCGGTTTGGCGTGCAGCAGCTTCGTCTTTCGCTGGAAAAAAGGCAGGTAGCAGTCAAACTGGTGCAGAGCCCGGCCACGTCGCAGCACCCGCGCATTTGGGTTGGCCTGGCGAGCGATTTTGCCAAATACCCCCGGATTGGTCGTGCACTGAAAGAATTGCCTTCCAAATCGGAATCTTTCCTTATTAGAAAAAGCGGCAAAAATGAAGTCACTGTTATTGGCCGGGATGCCACCGGGGCTCTGTACGGCCTGCTGGAACTGGCAGATCAGGCCGATTTAGCGGAAGGCCGTTCTTTTTCGTTTGCCTGCTTTCGGGAAAAAATCAGCCAGCCCTTTCTGGCGTTGCGCGGGGTGAACCCTTTTCTTCACGTGCAGGCTCTGCTGGACACCGCCTCCTGGTATTTTTCGGATGAATTTTGGGCCGATTACCTGAACCGCCTGGCACGCACTCGCCACAATTTTCTGGATATACACGCCGCTTACGACCTGACCAAAACCAACATGCCCAATATTTTCCCCTTCTTTTTTACGGATCCGGTGGTGCCGCACATTGTAATTCGGGTGGGGCGGGAGCAAAAGCCGGTGGAATTAACGCCCCGTCAAA
>JAADHR010000031.1 GCA_013151735.1 Calditrichota bacterium
GGCGTGTTTTTCGCACCCAATCACATGTGGGCAAAAATCAATGATGACGGGAAAGTCAGAATCGGTTTGGATGATTTCGTTCAGAAGGTGGTTGGAAAGATTGATCGTATAGAATTCGTCAACCCCGGTGAAGATGTAAAGGCCGGAGATAAAATCATCAAAATCGTTCAGGACGGTCGCAGCATTTATCTGAAGTCACCGGTAGATGGGCGCATTGCCATGGTCAATCGCGATCTGGAGGCCGATCCGTCGAAGGTTAAGATTGATCCTTACAACGCCTGGGCCATTGAAGTGGAACCGAAACATCTGTCAAAAGATCTGCGGAACATGAAAATTGCGGAATCTGCCCGGAATTGGTTCCAGAAAGAAGTCAGGCGATTTAAGGAATTTGTATCAACTGAGGTGAACACCGCGAATGCACTGGTTGGTGCAACGGCACAAGATGGTGGTATTCCGGTAGAAGGCCTTTTGGAGAGAATGGAAAACGAAACCTGGAAAAAATTTGAAAATGAATTTCTGGGCTGATGAAATGAATAAAATGTGTTTTTCGGTCGAAATGACTTTGGACAATACGATGAGCTTCAGGGAAAATAGTCCCTGAAGCTTTTTTTTTGTGTTTTTATGAAATCGCAAAATTTTGCTTGACTTTTATGGCAATCCTGCTAAAATATTAAGCGAGAAAAGAAAACCGTTGGATGACGATTGTGGAATAGGTTAATAGAAGGAGAACAAGATGAAGCCGGCAATGTTAATAGACATCACAAAATGTATTGGGTGTGGTGCCTGTGCAAGAGCCTGTAAAGAAGCCAATCATTTGCCCATGAAAGTGGATCCCGTGCGGACCTGGAAAACCTGGAAGGTTGTTGAGCAAAGGGATGGATTTTTTGTTCCGACCGCCTGTATGCATTGCGAGGACCCGGATTGTGTGTCCGTATGTCCGGTGGGAGCCATGGAAAAAACCAAACTCGGGCCGGTGATTTGGCACGGAGATATTTGTATCGGATGTCGGTATTGCGTGCAGTCCTGCCCCTTTGAAGTGCCCAAATACCAATGGGACAGCCCAACGCCCGCCGTAGGGAAGTGCATTATGTGCTACGATCGCCTAAAAGAAGGCGAGCAACCTGCCTGTGCTCAGGTGTGTCCCACGGGAGCCACAAAATACGGGGACCGGGATGCACTAATCGAAGAAGCCAAACAGCGAATTAAGGACAGCCCCGACGGATATGTTCATTATATTTATGGCCTGAAAGAAGCAGCGGGCACGTCCATCCTGTATCTGTCGTCTGTTCCGTTCGAAAAACTCGGATTCAAGGTAAAGGGAATGGATCACGAGTTTCCGAAACTCACGTTTAAGGTTCAAAAAGAAGTCCCCAAGATTTTTAGTACTGCATTTGTTTTTATGTACGGATTATGGTGGGTGATTAATCGCCGCGATGAGTTGGATGGAAAAACACCTGAAGAAATCAAACGCCTTGAAAAAGAGATTTACGGATTGCACGAAGAGGATGAGGATGAGTAAGCGGCAAACGGTAAAGAGTCACGTTGGAATGAGTTGTGATTCCAGACAGAGAGAAGCAGGAGGAATTCGATAATGAATGGCAATAAATTGGAGAGTATTTTCAGAATCACCTTTTGGAAAGTTGTTGCCGTGATTCTCTGGTCCTTTGGACTTTATGCGGCGTATGTGCGATTTTTCCATGGCCTGGGTTATGCCACCAATCTGACCGACAAATTTCCGTGGGGCCTGTGGATCGGTTTTGACGTGATTTCCGGAGTGGGCCTGGGTGCCGGGGGATTCACAATTACTGCCCTGGTCTATGTGTTTAATATCAAACAACTGAAACCCATTGTCCGGTCCACCGTTCTAACGGCTTTTCTGGGTTACATTATGGTGGTTATCGGGTTGACGTTTGACCTTGGGAAATGGTACTACGTCTGGCATACCATTATTTTTTGGAATGAACACTCGCCTATGTTTGAATTGGCCTGGTGCGTGATGTTGTACACAACAATTCTGGCGCTGGAATTTTCGATCAATTTTTTTGAGCGTATGAAATGGAAAAAGGCCATTCAAATTCACCATTGGGTTACCCCGGCACTGGTTTCGCTTGGGGTTATGTTTTCCGTGGGACACCAGTCAACATTGGGATCGCTTTATTTAATTATGCCGGAAAAATTGTACCCCTTTTGGTATACACCCTGGCTCCCGGTGCTGTTCTTTGTTTCATCGGTTATGGTCGCTTTTGCAATGACCATTTTTGAGTCCTACATGAGTGCCCGGGCATTTCATCGGGAACTGGAATTCAAAACGGTCCGATTGCTGGCCCGAATTCTGGTGTTTATGATTGCCTTTTATGGGATTATGCGGATAGAAACCCTCTGGACGGAAGGGGCCTTTCCCTATCTTAAGACCTTTAATACAGAAACCATTATGTTTTTGATTGAAATTATTTTCGGATTGATTGTTCCTTTTGTTATGCTTTGTTTTAAACGGGTGAGAAATGACAAAACCATGATCTTTTTTTCTGCCGTTCTGGTTCTTCTGGGTTTTGTTATGAACCGAATTAATGTGGCTCTAACGGGAACGGCGCGTGCAGCCGGTGGTTTTTATTTTCCATCCTGGATGGAAATTGTAACCACATTTTCACTGATCGCTCTGGGATTTGCCTTGTTTGGTTTGGCAGCACGCTATTTCCCGATATTTCCGGAAGGCCCGTGGGAGGAAGTGGAGAAAAAAATGGGCGCCAAAGCCAAACTTCCTCAACCGCCTATTGTCGATTTAAGCTACAAGGCCATTTCCATTCTGGGCATTGTTGTTATCATTGGTCTGATTGGTGTGGCATTTGGTGTTAAAAAGCAGAAAATAGCCTATTCTACTAAACCCGTGGTTGAACAAAGTGCGTTGAATCCGATTGTGGTTAAACATCGCGAGGAAGTGAAAGTCCCGCCTGATTATACATTTCCGATGGGGGAGGGAAGTCCCGGGCCGGTTACATTCAGTCACGACAGTCATTATGATTACGATAATCCCAATTGCGGGAAATGCCATCCGGCACATTTTAAAATGCTGGAGCCGGGCAAATCTCCGGAGGGACCCATCACAATGGAAACGATGGATGCCGGAAAAAACTGCGGCACCTGTCATAATGGGAAAATTGCTTTCGACACCAAGGATTCTGACAATTGTTCGATGTGTCATCAGGAGCAATAGACCGGTTTATGAGTATCTGACAGGATTTACAGGACGTCATTCCGATTCATCCTGTAAATCCTGTCTCATGATTAAGGTTTTATATGAAACTTAGAATTTTACAATCTCTTAGTTTTCGGATTTTTTTATTTCAGGTGTTTACGTTCGTCATTTTTATCGGACTTTTCGCCTATTTAAATATTTTTGTACAGAAAAAGCATCTGCTTTTGCTGGAAAACCAGATGATTACCCAGACGAGCGATATCATTAAGCGGTCTATCCATTACGATATGCTTCTGAATCGCCGCCAGGACGCTTACCAGATTATTCGTACCATTGCCGGGGAAAAGGGGGTCGAGGGAATTCGTATTTACAACGATATTGGAGTCGTTACCTTTTCTACGGACTCAACGGAGGTGGGCCACCGGGTCAATATGCAGACCGAGGCCTGCTACATGTGCCATCAAAAAAATAAGCCGTTGGAAGATGTGCCGGTTAAGCAGCGAAACCGGATTTTTACTTCTCCAAAAGGGTACCGCGTAATCGGGCTGATTAATCCCATTTATAATGAACCGTCTTGTTCCAATGCGTCCTGTCACGCCCATCCCCCCGGGAAAAAGGTACTGGGGGTGATTGACACGATGATGTCCCTGGAACCCATCGAAAAAAGCATCGCAGAGAACAAGCGGAATATTTTGATGTACGCGGCTCTCATGATTCTTTTGGTGCTCTTTCCTATTTCTGTTTTCATTTACACCATGGTGTACAATCCGGTGCAGCGGCTCATTCAGGGAACGAAAGAGGTGGCCCGGGGGAATTTGGATTACACAATTACCGTACGGGGGAAAAACGAGATTGCCCATCTGGCCTATTCGTTTAATCGAATGACCCGAAGTTTGAAAAAAGCCCGGGAAGAATTAACCGAATGGTCTGAAACTCTGGAAAAGAAGGTTGAGGAAAAGACAAAAGAGCTCAAACAAGCCCAGGGTCATTTAATTCAAGTGGAAAAGATGGCCTCTCTGGGAAAATTGGCAGCCACGGTGGCACACGAACTCAACAACCCGCTGGCGGGGGTTTTGACCTATGTCAAACTTTTTGAAAAACAAATCAATAAGAGCTCCCTTTCGGACGATCAGAAAAAAAGTATGATGGAAAATTTGCGTATTATTGAGAGCGAGGTCAAACGCAGCGGTGATATTGTAAAAAATTTGTTGGTATTTGCTCGTGGGACGGGTGAGAACTTCGAGGAAAAAGACCTCAATTCCATTGTTGAAAAAAGTCTTCTGTTGGTCAATCATAAATTAAAGATCAGCAATATTCAGCTCATTAAAAATTATTGTTACGAAGACAACCGTGTTTTTTGTAACGAAAATCAAATCAAACAAATGCTTGTGGCACTTTTGGTGAACGCGGCCGATGCCATGCCGGAGGGTGGAACGTTAACGGTAACCACGCGGTGTCTTCCCGCCGAGGACGCTGTTGAACTTCAGATTTCGGATACCGGTGTGGGCATTCCAAAAGAGGTGTTGCCCCATATTTTTGAGCCGTTTTTTACGACGAAAAAGGAGGGCAGCGGAAGCGGTTTGGGGCTGTCCGTGGTTTATGGAATTGTTCAGCGTCACCAGGGGCTCATTCATGTCGAATCGAAACCCGGGAAAGGCACCACATTCTTCATCAAATTACCGAAACACCCCAAGCCGCCGAAAGAAAGCCTGAGCGATATTCTGGCGTAAGTGAGGCGCTACATGAAGCCTGAAGAAACACGAATTCTTATTGTGGATGATGAATATTCTGCACGTGATTCGTTGACCAAGTGGTTTCAGGTCGACGGATATCAGGTGGATTCGGCCAAAGATGCGTACGAGGCCCTTGAAAAGCTGAAATCCAAGATGTTCGATATTGTGTTACTGGACATCAAAATGCCGGGGATGGACGGGTTGGAACTTCAGGAGCACATTCGCGAATTAGACCCCAACATTGTGATTATCATTATTACAGCATTTGCTTCCGTGGATACAGCCATCCGGGCCATTAAAGCGGGCGCCTACGATTACGTGACCAAACCGTTTGATCCGGATGATCTGGAGCACATTATTGAGAATGCCATGAGCCAGCGAAAACTGGCTCAGGAAAATATTCAGCTTCGCGCCCAAATTGAGGAACTCGTGAATTTCGACGAGATTATCGGGGAAACCCCCCAGATGAAGCGCGTTCTGGATCTCGTGCGCACAGTCGCGCAAACCGATTCAACCGTTCTTATTCGGGGAGAAAGCGGCACGGGAAAGGAACTCATCGCCCGGGCGGTTCATTTTAACAGCCCGCGCCGAAACAGGCCGCTCATTTCAATCAATTGCGGCGCATTTTCGGAGAGCCTTTTGGAAAGTGAGTTGTTCGGCTACGAAAAAGGGGCTTTTACCGGGGCGACTAAACAATACAAAGGGAAAATCGAAATTGCGGAAGGGGGGACTCTTTTTTTGGATGAAATTGGCGATATCAGCCCCAAAACCCAGTTAAATTTGCTTCGGGTTCTGGAAACCAAAAAACTCACCCGGTTGGGGGGTGAGAAGGAAATAGCCGTGGATTTTCGCCTGATTACAGCCACCAACCGGGACCTGGAAGAGGCCATCCGTGAAGGAAAATTTCGTGAGGATTTGTATTATCGTCTCAATGTATTTACGATATTCCTTCCGCCCCTGCGGGAACGATCGGGTGACATTCCGCTTCTGGCCAATCACTTTCTCAAAAAATATGCCGCAGCCATTCACAAAAATATCGAGTCTATTTCCCCATCCGCCATGGATTTATTGATGAATTACCCGTGGCCCGGAAACATCCGGGAGCTGGAAAATGCAATCGAACGGGCGGTGGTTATTTGCAAGGGGAATCAAATCGAACCCGAGCATTTGCCCCTGCAGCAAACGGCCAAAACATTTGGTTTTTCACAACAGGCGCTGGAAGCCGTCGAAAAAGAACACATTCAGCGTATTCTCCAGCGTACCGGCTGGAATGTCACACAGGCGGCCAAGATTCTGAAAATCGACCGTGTGACCCTGTACAACAAGATCAAACGCTACGGATTCAAGCGGGAAGAAGAATAGCCGGTTTTCTCCGCCGATCGGTTGGGACGGTATTCTATTTTTGCAGGCCCGTTAGATTTTGTAAAACAAGTGTACGGCCAGAAAAATGCGGTAGGTTGCCTCGGGCGCGTACGCGTTGTCTGTGATGGCCTGCCCGTCAATTAGCCAGTATTTTCCCTGTACCGGATACACACCCCCCAGATCCAACTCCAACCCTACATGGGACAGATAGAAATTGCGGCTGGGCACCGTAAATTGATACGAAATTCCAAACAGAACAAAGGCGTTAAGGGCAGAATAGGTGTGATCCATCTGGAAAAAACAATCCGGGCAGCGAATGGCGTAATCGAATTTTGTATGGATGGTGAGGTTCTGAAAAGAAAAGCCCACGTAAGGAAAAGCCGCCCGTTGTGCGTTTTCCAGAATGGGAATTTCAAATTTTAGAGACAGTTGTTGGGCATTAAAAGTGGCCCCTTTTTGCAGGTTTCGGTAGGTGCCTTCAATGGCACCGGAGAGAACAAATTTTTCGAATCGATAGGCCGTTTGAATACCCAGAACGGGAACAATCTGGACGCCTTCCATGGAATGGTAGGTTTTAAACTGGTTGTTGATATCGCGATAGTCGTAATAGCCTCCACCCACGTAAGGGAGAAAATTGGTATTCGAATGGTAAAATTGGGCATGTGCCGGGGAGTGTACGGCAAAGAAAGAAGCAAAAAGCAGCAACAACAACATAGCGCGGTTCATTTTTGTTTTCCTTAAGTTAATGATTGTTTCGGCCACACGCACGGACCGGTTTGTCTGCAAATGATTAGAGTTGCTTTTTAACCCACGCTCCCAAACCACCAGCCACAATCAATTCCTGAGCCGCCGTACCGATTGGGGCAAGGGGGTAGGTTTTGGAATCCAGCGACAGCGTGGCCTTTTTGAAGTCAATTTTGGCTTTCAGGCCCGTACGAATGGTAAGCTTATTTTCGCCAAATTGCTTTTTTAAATCCCGTACCAGTTCAGGGGCTTCGATAACCAGAAATCCGTTGTTAATGGCATTGCGTTTGTAGGTTTCGCTAAAGGAACCGGCCAAAACCAGACGAATACCGCGATATTTCAATGCGGTTGCCGCTTGTTCACGGGAGCTGCCTGTGCCAAAATTGAATCCGCTAACGAGGATGTCTCCCTCCTTTACAAGGGACCGAAAATCCGGATCGTAATTTTCCATGACCACGCCTGCCTGCTGCTCGGGGGTGAAATCATCAATGTACGTGTATTTCCCGGGATAGATCCCGTCGGTGTTTAAATTATCCTGAGGGCAGAAAACCAATTCACCCTCAATTTTTTCGGGAAACCCCGGCAAAATGGGAATTTCTTTCAATTTTCGGGCCGGTTTTTTATGAAGAACGAGTGAATCTTTTGGCGTTAAATCGTCGAAATCTCCCGGATAGTCGATAAAACCGGCAATGGCTGAAGCCGCCACTACCGCCGGTGACGCCAGGTAGGTGTGAGCATTTGGGGATCCCATCCGTCCCTTGTAGTTTCGATTGGTGGCCGAAATTCCCACTTCTCCGTCTTCCAGAAGCCCGGCACCCAACCCGATGCAGGGACCGCATCCGGGGGGAAGAGAAATGGCGCCTGCATCCAGAAGGGTTTGCCAATCGCCCCGGCGCTCGCTTTCCGCCTGAACCTCGTTGGACGCAGCCGCAATGTACAATTGGACATGGGGAGCCACTTTTTTCCCTTTTACCATTTGAGCGGCTTCGGCCAGATCGCTCGCGCGGCTGTTAACACACGAAACCACGTAGGCTTTGTTAATTTGAACCCGCTGTTTTTTGATTTTCATAATCGGAGTAGCGATTTTGACGGTATCCGGGCCGGAAACGTGGGGTTGAATGGAGCCCAGGTCCAATGTGATTTCTTTTGCGTAGAAGGCGTCTTCATCAGCGAAAATAGGGTTGGTTTCCAGTTCCCGAATGCGTGCTTCATTGATGCGCGGGTGGGCATCTTTCCAATCCGCATCCGAGGCCACCCCCTCCGGGCCGCGCTTTGCCACAAAGGCCGCCCGTTTCCGAAGCCAGGTTAGTGTAACCGAGTCAATGGGAAAAACCCCTGCCAGCGCTCCCCATTCAGTGGTCATATTGGCAATTGTCAGGCGTTGATCAATGCTGAGGGTCGCCACGCCGTCGCCTGTAAATTCGATGGCATGGTTGAGTACTTCATCGTGATTAAAGTAGCCCGCCAGAGTGATAATCACATCCTTGCCGGTGACACCCGGGCGCAGACGGCCGGTTAAAATAACTTTGGCGATCGGGGGAACCTGCCACCATGTACGACCTGTTGCCCAGAGGGCGGCAGCATCTGTGCGAACCACGGGTGTCCCCAGACAGCCGAGTCCGCCGTACATGTTGGAGTGACTGTCGGAAGCGACGACCAGTGTTCCGGGCCAGGCGTAGCCTTCTTCCACCATAATCTGATGCCCGATTCCCCGGCCTGCCGGGTAAAAATCGTTGCCCATTTCCCTGGCAAAGGCCTCGATTTTCGCATATTTTTGGAGATTTTTTTCACTCTTGTCCTGAATATTGTGATCCAGAGCAAAGACCACCTGCCGGGGCCGGGCCAGTCTGCTGGCGCCAATAGCCCGGAATTTAGGAATGACCGCGCCGGTGTTATCGTGGGTCATCACATGAGCCGGCTGAATGGACAGAAAATCGCCGCTGTGAACAAGGGTGTCCTCTTCCAAACCCACGGCAAAACGCTGGGCAATCTTTTCGATAAGTGTTTGTTTCATCAGATGAAAATTCCTCCCATATTTGCTTGTTTAACTGGATGTGATTCACCCATAAAATTTAGGATGCACATAATTTACAAAATATTTTTGGAAATATCAAAAGGAAAATGGGCAGTACGGACAGGTTTTTATTGTTTTTAAGAATCCTAATGATTAAATTAAAAATAAAGAATTCATTAGAGCATTCTAAAAAAGTGCAGTTAAGAGAACAATGAAAACACAATCAAAAGACACCCGCCCCGAAGCGGAAAAATTTCTCATAGAACTTCTACGGCAGAAAATGCCGTCGGAAAAATTCCGGCAGATTTTGTCGTTATCCCAAACGGTCGCTCAACTTTCGAAGCGAGCCATTGCCAGACAACATCCTGATTTAAATAAGCAGCAGATTACATTGTTATTTATTAAATATCATTACGGGGAGGATTTGGCTGAACGCGTAAAAAAATATTTGGATAAAAGAAGCCATGAAGACGCCTGATATACTCCTTGCATTAGGGCCTGTTATAAAAATCTTTGATGAATTATCTATTTCTTATTATATCGGCGGCTCGATTGCAAGTTCCTTGTACGGGATTGCAAGAGCTACATTAGACATTGATATTGTAGCCGACATAAAGCTGCGGCATATTTCTCCCTTAAAAAAGCATCTTGAAAATGATTTTTATTTTGATGAAGATATGGTCAGAGATGCGATAATAAAAAAGTCGACCTTTAATATGATTCATCTGGAAACAGGTACTAAATTAGATATTTTTATTCTTAAATATGAACCCTATCAATATAATGCGATTCAACGCAGGAGAAAAGATACGATTGAGGAAGGCAATTTTGAATCAATGTTCTACTTTTCTTCGCCGGAGGATATAATAATAAACAAATTACTGTGGTGCAAAATGGGGGGGGAGGTTTCTGAACGTCAATGGCATGACGTTGTTGGTGTTATAAAAATTCAAAACGAGAGTTTGGATAAAAAATATCTAAAAACCTGGTCTCAAAAGTTGAGTGTGTGGAGTTTATTGGAGAAAGCTTTTAAAGAGGCAGGGATTCTTTTGAAATAAGATTTTAATTAACACTATTCACCCCAAAAGAGGAGAAATGATTTTGGACGATTCGGTTTTTATTCATCCGAAGGCACTTGTGGAAACGGATAAGATTGGCGCCCGTACTCGGGTGTGGGCATTTGCGCACATCATGAAAGGCGCTGAAATTGGCAGTGATTGCAATATTTGCGATCATTCCTTTGTAGAGTCAACCGTAAAGATCGGGAATCATGTCACCATTAAAAATGGAGTGGCGGTTTGGGAAAAGGTGACCGTAGAAGACGGGGCCTTTTTGGGTCCCAATTGCGTGTTTACAAATGACATGAACCCCCGGGCAGAGGTTAAAAAGGGTCCGACGGGTTTGATTCCTACGCTCGTTCGCCGGGGCGCATCCATCGGGGCCAATGCGACCATTGTGTGCGGGGTTACGTTAGGGCAGTACGCCTTTGTGGGAGCGGGTTCGGTGGTTACAAAGGATGTCCCTGATTATGCCATGGTTTACGGAAATCCGGCACGTGTGCATGGCTATATGTGCAAATGTGGAGAAAAAATCGAAACCTTCGGAAATCCCTGTCCCAAATGCGGCCGGGTGTACGAAAAGCAGAATGGAAACGTGGTTTGTGTGAAAGAATAAAAATCCAATTCTGAAGTTGGGTTCACGATAGTGTTTGAGGTTTATTTGTGTTTCATGAAATTTTAAAATACCTGTTCGAAAGCCGGGACGAAATTGCGTCCGCCTGGGCGAAACGAATCATTGACTCTCTTTCGTCTTACCGGTTACTGCAGGAAGAGGAAATTCGGAGAAGCACCCGAATTCACCTGGATGCCCTGCTTCTTTGCATTGAAAAGAAGGACCACTCCGCCCTGAAACGTTTCCTGGAAGAGATTGCGCCGGGACGCAGTCGATTGAATCTCAAACTTTCGGAAACCCAACAAGCCTTTATGATTGGCAAAAGCCTTTTGTGGAACCGTATTCTTCAAAATTTCAAAACAAATCAGACGGCTGTGTTGCCGTTTCTTAAAATGATTGACGATTGCTTTTGCCTTTCGCTTTTCTATTATTCTGAAATCTATCAAAAAATTCAATTACAGGAGATCGAAAAACGTTCCAAAGCGCTGGTGAAAGCCGAAGAGGAAAAAAAGTATCTGGAACGTCTCAAGATTGAGTACAAAAAGCTGGATGAAATTGTGAGCGCCATCGGGGCCAATCTGGTTCTTGTAGATCAGCGGGGGAGGGTCATCTGGACAAACCGCTTGATTCGGGATCGGGTAGGGGAAAATGTGGTGGGGAAGAACTGTCACGAGATCTACATTGAAGAATTCAGTCCCTGCCAAAATTGTATTGTGGAGGAGGCTTTTCGTACCAAGCGGCAGCAGCACCACCTGCGGCGGACACGGGACAATCAGGGCAATCCCCGGTATTTTCAAATTATTTCCACTCCCATTCTGGACGAGCAGGGCAATGTGCGGGAAGTTTTGGAGCTGATGCAGGATGTGACGGAACTTAAAATTCTGGAAGATCAGCTGGATCGAAAATCCGGTTTTTTACAGGCGGTGATGGCGTCGTCCGCAGATGCGGTGATCGGGCTGGATCCCGAACTTCGCATTACCTCATGGAATCGAGGGGCGCAAAGCATGTTTGGCTACGACGAGGAAGAGATTTTGGGCAAGCCATTGTCCATTTTAATTCCCGAAGACCTTAAGCAAAAGAAAGAGCTGGAATGGATCAGTCAGAACATCCGCAAAAATGGGTACATCCGAAATTACGAAACGGAACGCCTCACCAAAGACGGGCGCCGGCTTCAAGTGGAAATTACCCGAACCGTTATTTATGACAGGGATGGAAAAATTTTGGGCAGCTCGGCCATTCTGCGGGACATCAGCGAGCGGAAGGCCCTGGAAGCCCGTCTGCTTCAATCGGAACGTCTGGCAACAATAGGCAAAATGGCGGCTCGGGTAGCCCACGAAATTCGGAATCCGCTCAGTTCCATCAGCCTGAATGTGGAGCTTCTGGAAGACGAAATTCAAGCCTTTCAGCCGGCTTCCACGGAAGAATCCCAAACCCTGCTGAAAGCCATTTCGGAAGAAGTGGACCGATTGACCCAAATTACAGAGGAATATCTGCAATTTTCACGATTTCCACAATCTCAGTTTCATCCCGGAAACATCAATGAGGTTCTGGAAGAATTGCTTGATTTTATGGAATTTGAGTTCTCGAAGAAAAATATTGCGGTGAAAAGTCATCTGGATTCAACAGTGCCGGATTCCTGGCTGGACCGGGCACAGATGCGGCAGGCTCTGTTGAACATCATTCGAAATGCTATTGAATCCATGAATGAGAATGGACAATTGGAGATCAGAACCTCTTTTGAGGAAACGGGAATGATCCGAATCCAAATTAAGGATACGGGTGAGGGAATTTCTCCCGAAAATCAGGAAAAGATCTTTGACCCCTTTTACACCACAAAGGATGTGGGAACGGGACTTGGATTACCGATGAGCCAACAAATTGTGTCCGAACATCAAGGGAAAATACTGTGTGAATCTGAAAGGGGCGTCGGAACTACCTTCACTATTTTATTGCCTCAATATCCAGGAAAAGGAGAAGCGACCCGTGAGTAAATTTCCCGGAAAAAAAATTTTAGTGGTGGACGACGAAGCACATATTCGAAGTTCGCTGCAAAAGGTTCTGGAACGAGAGGACTACGTTGTTTCGACGGCAGCAACCGCTGAAGAGGCCCTTCAACTGCTTGAAAATGAAATTTTTCACGTGGTTTTGACGGATCAGAAACTGCCGGGAATGAACGGATTGAAGCTTCTCCACATTATAAAAGAGCGGTTCCCCGCGACAGAGGTTATTTTGATTACCGGCTATGGAACGGTCGAAACGGCCGTGGAGGCCATGCGGGAAGGAGCCTACGATTTTATTTCCAAGCCCTTTAAGCGAATCATGATTGTGAAAGTGGTTGCAAAGGCGCTGGAAAAGCAGCTCCTTTCGGAAGAGAATCGGTTTCTTCGCAGTCAGCTTCTGGAACCCATTCAACCGGATCAGATCATTTCGGAAAGCCCGGCGATGAAGGCCATCATGAAAATGGTCAAACGGGTGGCCCCCCTGATTTCCACCGTTTTGATCACGGGCGAAAGCGGTACGGGGAAGGAGGTCATAGCCCGGGCTATTCACCGTTTGAGTCCCCGACGGGACAAACAATTCGTGGCCATTAATTGCGGGGCTATCCCTGAAAATCTGCTGGAAAGCGAATTGTTTGGCCATGTGAGGGGGTCCTTTACCGGGGCGGTTCGCGACAAAGAGGGGTTTTTCAAAGTCGCTTCCGGAGGCACGCTTTTCCTGGATGAAATTGGTAATATTCCTGTCAATCTCCAGGTAAAACTGTTGCGCGCCATTGAGGAAAAATCCATTATTCCTGTGGGAGGAACCCGGCCCATTCAGGTGGATATTCGGATTATTGCGGCCACCAATATGAATCTTGAAAAGGAAGTAGAAGCCGGGCGATTCCGGGAAGATTTATTTTATCGCCTGAATGTGGTCGGAATCGAATTGCCTCCGCTTCGGAACCGTCAGGAAGATATCCTGCCCCTGGCCCGGTTTTTTATTCAAAGGAATAACCAGATTCTGGGAAAATCAGTTACGGGGTTAAGCCCGGATGCGGAAGATGTTCTTCTGCACTATCATTGGAAGGGAAATATCCGGGAATTGGAAAATGTCATTGAGCGCGGAATGATTCTTTGTGACGGTCCCCTGATCAAACGGGAAGATTTACCGGCCAATATGTGCTCGGCAGTGGACCCCGAATTGACCTACGATGGCGAATTAAAAGAAGCGGTTCAGCGATTTGAACGACGATTTATTTTGCGGGTTTTGATGAAAACGAAACATGACAAACGGCTTGCGGCCCAAAAATTGGGACTCAGCCTCTCCTCGCTTTACCGAAAAATGAATGAACTGGGAATTGAGGGGAAAGAGACATGAAAACGGTTCGATCTGTTGCTTTGGCCGGAATGATTGCCGCCCTTTACGCGGCTCTCACCATTTTGTTGGCCCCCATGAGCTACGGTCCCATTCAGGTGCGCGTGTCCGAAGCACTGACCGTATTGCCGTTTCTTTCGCCGGTGGCCATTCCCGCGCTGTACATTGGGGCCCTTTTGGCCAATATTTTTGGGGGATTTGGACCGTGGGATGTTTTCGGCGGGAGCTTGCTTACCTTGCTGGCAGCCTATTTGACCCACTTGACACGGAAAACGGGCAAACCCTGGCTGGCACCGATTCCACCGATTCTTGTAAATGCCTTTGGGGTAAGCGCCTACCTGCAGTTTTTAGTGAAGGGATTTCAACCGGGACTTAAAACGTATTTCTATTTTGTAGGAACCATCGGGTTGGGCGAACTGATCGCCTGTTTTGGATTGGGGTATCCCCTCCTGCGGTTTTTATTGAAGAAAAAGGTGTTTTGATTTTTTCCCGGGAAGTAGACATCGGGTCATTAATATGGGATCACTCTTCAAACAATTGAAAGATAGGTTATTAGGTAACATTTTTCTATTATTGACCCTCCCCCCATTCCCCTCCCTCCACGTAGGGATGAGGAGCGAGGGGGTGGGTTGAGAAAAAGCGAAACAATAAAATCCGATTTTTTTCAGTAAACGATAGTAAACCGAAAAATGGGACTCTTTTTATGGAACAGTCAACCCTCTCATCCGATCGAAGGCGTTTTCTTAAGAATGTCTCTCTGGCCGGGGCAGCCGCTCCGTTTTTGCTAACCGGAACAAAAACCGGCGGTCTATTTTCAAAGAAACGATCACTCATTAAGCCTCCCCGTCTGAAAAAAGGAGACACCATTGGTTTGATTACTCCGGCCAGCGGCCCCTTCGAAGCCAGTACCATCTGGAAGACAAAGGCTCGTCTGGAGAATTTGGGATTTACCGTCAAATTGGGACAACACATTTCAGAGAACTACGGCTACCTGGCCGGTTCCGATCAGGATCGGGCGGCGGATGTGCACGCCATGTTCCGTGATGCATCCGTTCATGCCATTATTGCCCTCCGCGGCGGATACGGTTCCGGACGGCTGCTGCACCATCTGGATTTTGATCTCATTCGGCAGCATCCCAAGATTCTCATCGGCTACAGCGATATTACCTCCCTTTTGCTGATGATTTACAAGCTTTCGGGTCTGGTCACATTTCACGGGCCGGTGGCGGTGTCCGATTTTACGGACTACACACAAAAATATTTCTGGCAGCTTCTTACGTCCCCCAAACCCGCCGGTGCAATTGATTTCCCGCAGCCGGATGATCCGCTTTTACCGGCCAATCAAACCTGGGCCATCCACGGGGGACGAGCAACAGGGGAGCTCGTGGGAGGAAATCTGACCCTGGTATGCGCCAGTCTGGGAACGCCTTATGAAATTGAAACAAAAGGGAAAATCCTTTTCCTTGAGGATACGGAGGAAGAGCCCTATTCTTTGGATCGCATGTTTACACAATTGGATAATGCTGGGAAACTGGAAGAAGCGGCCGCAATTGCTCTGGGTCACTGCGCCGGTTGCGGCCCCCGCGAATTTAAACCGGGCTTTGACCGGACACTAAGTGTAGAAGAGGTGTACAAGGATCGTCTGGGACATCTGCGGAAACCCGTTTTGGCCGATCTTCCCATCGGACATCTGCACAATAAAATTACGGTTCCTCTGGGTATCCGTGCCACCCTTGATGCCGATAAAAGACAGTTTATATTTGAAGAAGCGGCGGTGGTGTAGGACAATTCCTCGAATCGCCCTGTCTTTTGCCTCTGAAAGATGCGAAATTGTCTGCCACTGAGTGATTGTCTCAGGTAATCGCTTAGTGATAGAATTACAATGGGATTACCCGGTCACTGAGCGGAGTCAAAGTGCGGGTACATACAATGACCGCGAAACACACGAAGGGAACCGCCGCGACGACGCGAATTATTTCGAAATTTTACCGCGGCTGAAGCCGCAATTAAGATATTGATGCGCCTACCAATTGTACGTAAAGGCAACGTTCCACAACTTATATTCCGTTACATCTGAGCCGAATTTTATATTCAATACCAAATTACTTTGATTAATTCCCATTCCGAAATAATAGTTTCTGGAAAAATCTTTAAAAAAAGTGTCATTTGAATATGGATAATGGCTCGCAACGTTCGCTATCGAAATTCGATATATTGTCCAATAATAAATTTCGTCAATACCCATGCGAAAATAAAACTTTCCTCGTTGCATTTCTATGCCGATAGGAAATCCCAATTGGTAGAAAGTGTATTTTATATCCGATTTATTGTCAATAGATAATTGTGTAAGATTTGTGTCAGAGGGAGTTGCTGTGTATTCGTATCGGCCTCCGGAGAAGGGAACGGTTTCGTGTAACCCTGACCTTTCTCCAAAAAGCGAGACATAGACAATTGTGTGATTCCGAAAATAATATCGTTTGCCAAGCCCAATTTTGAAATGGGAATACCAGACTGTATTTTTATGTGTCGTTATATCCAAATAGGAGATGACTGTTTTCGTTTGATTTCGGTCCTGTGAATGAATGCGGTCGATTGTATTTTCCTTGTGTTTGGAATGGTAATATTCTTCGGGTACGTTTCTTCCAATAAATCCATAGAGAAAAAGAATAAAGTTTCTTCTTTCCAAATCAAGACCTATATTTGCACCGAAAAGCGGATCCTTTTTATAATAGTCGCGTGAAGTTGAGAGAGTTGATTTAAGGAATACATGTTCCGAATCCGAAGGGTCTATTTGATTGAAAAATGAATAGTCGTTTGTATAATAAGAATATTCTTGATGGAAAAGCAAAATGCCGATGCGTGGTTTAATCATCCATTGTCTGTAACGAATGTAGGCTCCTAATTGTACCGTGTGTTTTTGATAAAAGGGCTGTTTGTTGTAATGACTGTGGCTCTGAGAAATGAAGTGGTAAGAGTTGTGCCTATTTGATTGATTCTTATTTCTTTGATCATATTGTTCTTTCTTGTTTGAAAAATCGTAACTCAGTCCAATCTTGATGTTTTCTTTTTGCAAAAGACTAAGCCATATTTTGGCAAAATAATAATAGCGAGAGTTCTTTAAATTGTTTGAATTCTCAATGTCTTGATATTTTAAGTCGTTATTGTACAAATAATTTGACATTTTAACAAAAAGACCAGTGGGATGATTGAGAATAGAATTCCAAAATCCAATTGTAAAATAGCGACTGGTTGGGGTAAGGTAATATCCGATATTTTGATCTAAAATGAAAGGAAGATTCATTTTATATTCCATTTGATTCCCAAGGGGGAGCATCGAATATTTTGGATAGGAGTTTCCCAAATAATTTGATGGCTCAAAATTTAGGTAAAATTTTGGTTTGGAAATTGAGTTTATTTGTGCCGGATTCAAAAAAAGTTGAGTCAATGTGTCATCTACCACGTTGTAGAGATGAAATCCCAGGCTCGAAACCCGTGGCGAAATAAACGCTATTTCGCTGACGGGAAGCGGAGTAAAATACCCGGTAAGCGGCGAGAAAAGGGAAAGTTTAAAAGACTGGGAAAAAAGAGACGATGAAAAAAGGAACAGAAAAAGTACGGAGAAAGGAATACGTTTCATAATAGACCTCTCTGCATTAATAATTTGGAATAATAGTAAGGGATGTAATTTTTTCACGTTTTCCTCTGAATATTGTTCCAAACCAATTTTCAAAGGGGCCTGTTTTCAGGATTTACTTTTCATTTGGGGTTGTGAAAAATTTTTGGGACGCTTTTTTCCTACACATGTTCAACGCCTCCGGCGTTGTTTTTTGTAGAGCCGCAAGATTTTGCGGCTCTGCAGATTAGAAGACATATGAAAAATTGGGTAGGACAAATAAAGGGGCAAATTTATAGGACGATTCGTGAATCGCCCCTGCAAAAAATCATTTGCGCATTCGCGGCTTAT
>JAADHR010000032.1 GCA_013151735.1 Calditrichota bacterium
TTACCGCCGATTTAATCGCTGTTTAAATTAAACGAACTCACCGTAAAGATTTAATGATTTAAAAATTAGACAATGTTTCAAAGTTACGTGATAAGCCTAAAAGAAGGCTTGAAAAATTCAAATAAAATCACCAGATTTCTCCAAAAAGTCAAGCCACAAGAAAAGACTTTAGAGGAGAAATCTGATGAAAGAGCTATCGATTACGATGGAAATTCGTTTTCAAATTCCCAATGAATCCCTTACGCTTAGCGGTCTGATTGTGAGCATAAGCGATAATCTACCTGACATAGGAAAAGCTCTATTGGTGACACTGATGAAAGCCCTCGAATTACAAGCGACCAGGCAGTACTTAGAAAACGCTGCTGGACGTACTGTGCGTAATGGGCATGAGAGCCATGAGCGGAGCTTTCGAACCTCTTTTGGAAAAGTCAGTTATCGCTTTGCGCAACTGCTTGATATTGCGACCAATAGGAGCTTTTCTCCATTGAGGAAAATGCTTTCTATCGACCCCTACAAGCGCTACCAGAGGGAGGCGCTGAAAGCACCGATTAACCTGGCCATCCACATGTCGTATCAAAAGGCCGTAGCGGAATACAATGCCATTGTGCCCGCGGGGATTAGTAAAAGTACCCTCTGGCGCCATCTCCATCGGTTTTCTGACCAAATGAATTGGCGGCCGGATTTAAAGAAAATCCCCTACCGCTTTCTCATGGTCGATGGGACAAAAGTCACGCTAATGAACCCTAGCAAACAGAGCATCGGACTGGCTCAACTGCGACTTGCCCTGGCCTCTACCGGGATAGGAGACCATTTCCAACCGGTCGGTTTTTGGCTCAATCGAAGTTGGGACCACATCGCCGCCGACCTGCGTAAACGTTTAGATTACAATAAACTGGAAGTGCTCTTCTCCGATGGCGAACCGGGTGTCAAAGAAAATCTCCTCGCCTCGGGCATGAGACATCAACGGTGTCAATGGCATGCCAAAAGGGATTTCAGATTCATTCTCTACATGGACGGCCTCAAAAAGGCTCAGCAAAAATCCTTTGTCCACCAACTGAATAATATCCCAGCCCTTTGGCTCAATGCCGCCGCTTTGGAAACAATCCGTCCCTCCGATATGAATAAAGTCAAAGAACTCTCGGAAAAAACGCAACAAGACTTTCAAGACCTGACCCAAATGCTGGACCCCCTATCGTACCCAAAAGCAAGAGCTTATGTCTCTAATTTAGCCGACTCTGTGGCCACTTTCTTTCACTATTGGCTCCAGAATAAAACCTGGCTCCCAATCACAACCAATGCTATTGAATCAGCTTTCAGCCGATTCACCAATCGCATGAAATTCATCGGCAAACGCTGGACAGAAAAAGGCCTGATCAAATGGCTTCAGCTTTCTATTCATAAACTCTTTTTCCCAGATGCCTGGCAGAATCTTTGGAAGCAATTTCTACAAATAAACACAGCTCCCAAAATGTTCTTTTTGAAAACATCTTTTGATTGGCTCTAGCCTAATCACGTAACTTTGGGATATGCTCTAATTTTTACATGACCCGTGTAAAATGAGGCATTGACCCGAATAATATCGTTCACCATTCCTTCGATCCAACTGTACAAAAAAACGGTGAGGGCCACACCAATCACAACAACCGTAATCGGCAAAAAGCTCCGTGATCGATCCCGCAGCAATCCCTTTATTAAGAAACGAATCATGACCATTTTCCTCTCAGCGCATCTGTCGGTTTGAGCCTGGCGATCCGCCGCGTGGGCAAAAAGCTGACCACCGTAACCGTAATCAGAATGACAAACACCGTTCCCAGAATAAGCCCAATGCCATAGGTTGGCATCAATTTTTGGCTAAGAGCAATGCCGTAGCTGTCTGTGTACGAAGGTAGAGGAATTCCGTTATTCTTGAAGTAAATTAGGATGGGTGTCCCGTAAATAGCCGCGACAAGAAGGGCCAGAATTCCGTGAAAGGCCCCTTCAATTGTAAAGAGTCGAATCACTTCACTGCGCGTCATTCCAAGGGCCATTAGTGTTCCAATCTCTTTCCTCCGCCGAAAAATCGAAAGTACCTGTGTGTCAAAAATCGCCAGAAGAGCCAGCACTACCAGAAAAAAATAGAAAATGGCCGATGAAACGGATTTTGTTTGAACAATTTCCCGAATATCACTCAGCAGAAAATCCGGGCTCCTAAATTCCCACCCCGGAACAGCAGGCGGCGGTTCCACCCCCGGTGCCAAAACCACGATGGTTGTCTGTCCCGGGGCCCGCAGCATCCGACGAAGAGAATCCAGGGGAACCCAAATCTGGCCGTTATCAATGGTAGAGACGGGAGTTCGCATCAAGCAGACAATTCGGGCATCCATGACGTCAAAAGCCCCATACACATCCTGCCAGCGGAGTGTCAAAAAATCGCCCTTTTTTAAGCGGGAACGACTTGCCATTCGTTCGCCAATGAGTGCAGGAAGATCGCAGCAGGCAGCCGAATCTTTTAGAGCCTTTGCGGGCATTTTCAAAATTCTTTGATCCGGATCGATTCCTTTCAGCAGCACAGGCATTAAACGTCCATCCGGGTACATGGTCGCCTGTGTGATTAAAATGGGCGTGGCTTTCCCCTCGCGCACAAGTTCCTGTAAAGACTCTGGCAAAATGCCGTGACTCTTTTCCAGTGAAAGCGGATCGTAGGGATCATAATTTTTATGCCAGAACTCCCCGCCGCCGATTTCCCAATCCGTCTTGGCGTGCATCGCCTGATCATACATGCCATCGTATAAACCCTGTGTCCAGATAATAACCACAAAGGAAAATGACAGAACGATGACATTCAGCCAAGTTCTTACCCCGGCTCCGATCAGATTTCTGTAGGCCAATTTGAGAAGAATCATGAGGATGCGCCCTCGTTGGAGGCTGGAGTTGTAATTTCATCCCGGGCCACTTTTCCGTCAAACAGGAAAATCTTCCGACGGAGAAATTTAATCACCTTTTCGTCATGAGTAGCAAAAAGAAAGGTTGTTTTAAGCGATTGATTTAGAGCCGCCATCGTTTCCAAAATATTGTAGGAATTTTCAGCATCCAAATTGGCCGTGGGTTCATCTGCCAGCACAAGTTCCGGCTGTTTCACCATGGCCCTGGCAATCGCCACTCGTTGGGCTTCTCCCCCGGACAATTGCGCCGGCCGCGATTTCGCTTTGTCCGTGAGTCCCACCCACTCCAGCGCCTGCCACACCCTTTTGCTGCGCTCCGATGGCGAAAGCTTTAGCAACAGCAGCGGAAATTCCACATTCTCGAATGCCGTGTAAACAGGGAAAAGATTGTACGTTTGAAAGATAAAACCAATTTTCTGACGACGCAGTCTGGCAGCTCCTTTTTGGGACAAATCATTCACCCGCTGATTTAGAACAACAGCCTCTCCTTCAGTAGGACTGTCCAATGTTCCCACGATGTTCAAAAGGGTGGTTTTGCCGGAACCACTTGGGCCTACCAATCCGGCAAATTCACCGTGCCGAAGAGACAAATTCACGTGCTTCAATGCCGTAAAAAATCCTCCGCCCATCGGGTAATTTTTAACAAGATTGTGTACTTCAATTACGGTTGAATCGGACATTTGACAGTTTCCTCAGTTTGACAGGATTTACAGGATGACTAAATTCGTGAATTCGTGGCAAACACGACGGTCGTTTTCTCAAGGGCAGACTTCCCTCAACTAATAGGCATAAACCACCAGTATTTGAAAACCATTTCCGTTAAATGCCGACAACCTCGGATTCCCCCAAACGCGCATGTTCCGGGGGATGAGAAATACGGCTAAATTCACCTGCCAACGGTCGGTAGTGCGCCTCCAGCTCAGGTAGTGAAAAAATCGCCGGCTGCTCCAATCGTAGGTTGAAATTGCCATGATTTCATCCAGCAAATTCAAAGGATACGTTACTAAAATTCCCGAATACGATCGCTTCTCCTGTAGACGGGTGGCCGAAGTTGAGAAGCCCTGAATGAAATTTTCCTCCAGAACATAGAAACCATTTCCAACGGGAAACGTGTAATCCAACCCTACCGTTCCCATTTGGCGCCATTGAAAGGGCATTCCTGCGTTTTCATAATGGAATAAGGCCGATTCGAACCAGAACCCCGCGCCAATGTCCCAGGCGCCATCCACAGCCAGACGGCTTTCCCGGAAAATTGAGGATGATCCCGTAATGGCGAAAGGCATGGAAAAATCTCCAAATTGCACCCAGCGATGATGAGCCGTTAGAGCCAGCTCTCCCATTAAAAGCGGAACCTGAATCCGTCCCCCAAATTCCGGTTTTCGCTCCGCTGTGGGAAATAGCTCGATCCCCTTAGTGCCTCGATTTCCGACCAACGCCCACAGCCAGATCGTTGCATTGTTGGGGAAATAGGTTCGAACCAGAAGGGCCTTTATCCCGTTCGTCAGCTGCAGGGGATCGCGGGGATCCAGGCGATCGAACCACATCAGGGGGCGAAAAAGCTTTGCCGATCCGAAATTGATTTTTTGATTGCCCAAACGGATTTCAAGCTTCGGCGTTGCATAGCGAATCCAGTAACGGTACCAATTAAAGCTGTGGCTGTTGTGATAAGAAATACGTGTGTTAATGGCCAGTGTTTCAAGCACATTAGCGGCCACCGAAAGCCCCACAGAGCCCGTCGAGGAAATCCCTTGGTTTGCATCCAACGCAGGGATAAACCGCAGGCCAAAGTTCACCGGCCGATCACCTGCCCGAAAGTAAAACGTTTGGGCAGCGATTTCACCCGAAAAATCAATTGTTTGACCGTGTGCCTTTCCCACAAATTCCAGAAGGAGAAAAAGACCAAGTGGAATTAAAAGTAATGGTCTTTTCAGGGGATTCATCATAGAATCATTCCATAGAAAAACAGGTTCAAAAGTTGCAGAACCAACTCTGCATAATTTGGAAAAACCTGTCTCGAATGCTCGTTATTTGATCATTCAGGTAGTATGATTTTGGTATTCTTTACCATGATTCGTAAACAATGTAAGCATCTTGTCTGTATTTGTCAAGGAGTGGTTTTGAATTTTAAACTCCATTTGCCATTTGATTTACATGATATACAATAAATCCTGTAATCCTGTCACTATTTTTTTGGGTTGACCTTAAAGACCCACTGACCGATTGGAAAAAAACAAACGTGCAGGTTATCCGGATATACCTTATTTTCCAAAAATATTTTCTTGGCTTGATTTTTTTTCAAAAGCTTTGTATTTTATTTCCAATGCAGATTCACTTACGGGAGTAAATATGATTCAACAGATTTTTGACCTTCCAAAATTTATTCAATCGGATGAAGAATTAGACGAATTCGTTTCCCGGCCCACGCCGGAACTGGTTCAATCCATTGCCCGCCTGAAGGGCGACATCCTCATTTTGGGTATTGGGGGAAAGCTCGGCCCCGATCTGGCCCGGCTCGCCCTCAGAGCCATCAACCAGGCGGGAATCCACAAAACAATTTACGGGGTTTCGCGATTTTCAACGCCGGGAATAAAAGAAAAACTGTCTCAACTGGGCGTCGAAACCATCCAGGCGGACCTTCTGAAACCGGGAAGTCTTGAAACATTACCGGACGTTGAAAACGTCATCTTCCTGATCGGCCGAAAGTTCGGCACAGGAGGCGCAGAATCCTTCACCTGGGCGTGGAATACGTATTTACCGGGTCTGGTAGCCGACCGCTTCCACTCGTCTAAAATTGCCGTACTTTCCTCCGGAAATGTGTATCCTTTCGTGCCTGTCACATCGGGCGGCGCGGACGAATCGGTTCCGCCGGAACCGGTGGGTGAATATGGCCAATCCGTTCTGGGGCGCGAACGAATGTTTGAATATTTTTCGCGGCAGCACCACACGCCTGCCGTTCTGATTCGACTCAATTATGCCAATTCCCTTCGGTACGGAATTTTGCTGGATATTGCACAAAAGATCATCACGGGGACGCCAATCGATTTGACCACAGGTGCGGTGAATGCCATTTGGCAGGGCGATGCCAACACCATTATTTTACGGAGCTTTGAAATCGCGGATTCACCCCCGGCCATTTTGAATCTTACCGGTCCCGAAACGGCTTCCGTGCGCTGGCTGGCGCACGAGCTGGGGTCCCGCATCGGAAAGGAGCCCATATTTGAGGGTGAAGAGTCGGACACGGCGTTGCTGAATAACGCAGCGTTTTGTTTTGAAAAATTCGGCTACCCCAGAGTACCGCTCAAAAAAATGATCGATTGGCTGGGCTATTGGGTCACCCACGGCGGTTCGACCCTGAACAAGCCCACCCATTTTGAAGAGCGCGAAGGGAAATTTTAGGGGGGAACAAACCAGGCAGGCGCACCCTAAAAGGGTGCGGCTACAACCCGTACCCGCAGGCTTTATGCCTGCGTATCTCTACAATCTCGCACCCTGAAAGGGTGCGGCTACAACCCGTACCCACAGGCTTTACGCCTGCGTATCTCTACAATCTCGCACCCTGAAAGGGTGCGGCTACAATCTGTAACCGCAGGCTTTACGCCTGCGTGCTTTAAAGAACAAAAAGGAAAACATGACACACTTACCCGAAAACATTCGAGAAAAATTAAACACAGGAATGGTCATCCCGGCCCATCCCCTGGCCCTGAACAGTCACCGTAAACTGGACGAGCGCCGCCAGCAGGCACTTACCCGCTACTATCTCAGTGCCGGTGCCGGAGGTATTGCGGTTGGCGTTCACACCACACAGTTTGAAATTCGTGATCCTAAATACGGGCTTTACCAACCCGTGCTCCAACTGGCTTCCGAAACGATTTCCGAGATGGAAGGCAAATTGAACCGGCCTGTTATTCGCATCGCCGGAATTGCCGGTCCCACCCCACAAGCCCTTAAAGAGGCCCAATTTGCCGCCGACCAAGGGTTCCATGCGGGGTTGGTTAGTCTGGGGGCCCTGCAAAACGAGAGCATCGACGCTTTGGTAACCCATTGCAAAGCCATCTCCGATATTCTCCCGCTGATCGGATTTTATCTCCAACCGGCCGTTGGAGGTCGAATTCTGCCTGTCGATTTCTGGCGAAAATTTCTGGAAATCGAATCGGTCGTGGCCATCAAAATTGCCCCCTTTAATCGCTATTACACACTGGACGTTCTAAGGGCTGTTGCCGAATCCGGTCGGGCAAAGGAGATTGCGCTTTACACCGGAAATGATGACCACATTGTAGGCGATCTCATCACGCCGTTCCGCTTTCAAGTCGGGGGGAAAGAGGTTTCTCTGCGAATGGTCGGGGGACTGCTGGGCCACTGGGCCGTCTGGACGAGAAAAGCCGTGGAGCTTTTGGACGAGATTCACGCAATCGTTGATGCCGGTCGGGGAATTCCGGAAGAGTTGCTCACACGGGCGGTTCAAATTACGGACGCCAACGCAGCCTTCTTTGATCCGCAGCATCACTTTCGGGGAAGTATTGCCGGAATCCACGAGGTGCTCCGGCGGCAGGGACTCCTTGAAGGCCGGTGGTGTCTGAATCCGGAAGAGGATTTATCGCCGGGACAAATGGAAGAAATAACACGGGTTTACGCGGCCTATCCCCATTTAAATGACGATGCGTTTGTCAAAGCCCATTTGGACGAATGGCTGACACCCTGACGAGTTATTTCAACAAAAAGCGGGGAATTTCCAGATTGTACCGGCGAAACATGGCTCGAATCGCTTCTCTCTGATCAATACCCGGAGCCATATCGCTCAATCCCGTACTGCCTTGAGCCACTTTAAGCAAATCCAGCCAGCCTTCGTTGTGAATTTCCCCGGTTTTGGTGGAGTGAATCAGCTTAAGTTCACCGAACCGGCCGGTTGCTCCAAAAATAAACACAACACCGTGCTCGATGTTATCGTAACTCCAGGCCTGGAATTCCCGAAAGCCGGCCACATTGGAATAGTATTGAATTTCTGAGGGTTTACCATACAAAATATACACCCGCCCCCTGTCCGTCTGCCACCCGGCCTTGTTGGTTTCTCCAAATTTAAGGTTTGAATACTGGATTCGTTTCATAAACTCAAGAAATGTTTCCAACTGGGGAGTTTCCATATTGCTGTCGTGGCTTTTCCAAAACTGGTAAAGGAAAATGCGTTTGGCTCTTTCTGAATTCAACTGATCGACAATCTTTTTCTGTTCGTCGGTCAGAAAATATCGGGTGGCATTCAAAGCCACATTCACATTTTTGGGCGATAGAAGGGCAATTTCACTGCTCATCATTCGCGATTCCACGGGCAGAGATCTGCGATTTGCCGATTGAACCCGGGTCTGATAGACTGTAAATGTGGCGTTGTTTGAAGCAATTTCCCTCTCGGCTGAATCGACCACCGAGAAATGCAGATAATATCTTCCCGAGGGAAGATAGGCTGTCTGAATCTGTCCGATTTCAATGTCGTCATTCCCCCGAATTACCTTTTTCTTGGTATAGCCGGGAAGGGATAAAACCGGAAGTCCCCGACTGTTTAAAACCGTTCGTTTCAGCCAGTAATATTTCCCATGAAAATTCTTACCGAGATTGTAAATCTCAAAATAATAATACATTTCAGGATTTTTTCTATCAAAAAGCAAAAGGGGATTGGGAATCACCTCGAAGCCGTTCTTGCTGAAAAGCGTGTTCTGATTCTTTTTTTGTGGAGAAATCAGACGGGCCACCTCAATATCGCTGAGCGAGACTTTTTCGCCCCCAAAGGTTCGAACGGTAAAACGCGTTACCGTTGCACTGTCGGTGTCACTCGGATTGCCGGGATTTTTTGCGATGAGTTTAATCTGATAGCCCCCCGGCGGCAATAAGAAACGAAGGGCATCGACCATCATTTCATGTGTTCCGTTTTGACGGGTCCAGTTTAACCGCCAAAAATTATGAATAACGGGCTTTTGATCCTTCAGTATTTTCAACTCAAGAAGATACGACACCCCATTTTCGGCTTTATCCTTGGGCCCGATTAAACCGTAATTGATTTCTACAAGGGAGGTGTCCTGATTGAAGCGAAACTGGCACACATCAAACCGGACAGTAACACGCTCCGCCGCATGTAAAAAAGATGACCCTGCAAAAAAGACACATAAAAGACCCACAAATACTTTGCGCAACATTTCAAAAACCACCTTTATATTACGTCACTTTCGCTGTTTAAAACACGAGATTGTTTCAAAATAAAAAGGATTGGCATTTCCAGGAATGCCAATCCTTCTAACGTTTTTGAGTTTTCTTCGTTCCGTAAAATTAGAATTGCACGGAAACTGTAAACCATTGATTACCGCCAAACCATTTTGCATCGCGGTAGGCATAATCGATGAGTAAGGCGGATGTACCCAGCTTGTAACGAATCCCCGCGCCCATTGTCATGCCAAAAATATTGTCGTCGGCATTTCCGCCCAGTGTTCCGGAATAGCCTCCCCGCACAAAAAAGACATTATTAAAGGCATATTCAACACCGGTTGCCAGTTCATCCAATCCGTAATTCTGATTTCGATAATTTCCGACAACGGTTACTTTATTCTGCGCATTGAGTGTGTAGGGATAAGCCAGCCCGATTTCAAATGTGCTGGGAAGCTCAAAATTCTGGGCTTCAAGCCGTAAATCCACATTCGAAGCGGCTTGTTCCGTGTGAGGAATATGAACCGATCGCTGCAGATCATCGCCATAATACTGCATCATGGGGCCAAAATTATTGAGTGTTAATCCCATTCGAAGACCGATACTGCTGACGTACTGCACGCCAAAGTCAAAGGCAATATTTGACGCACTCATCCGCAAAAAACTCTCGTGAATGATCTTGGCATTTACGCCGAAGAAAATCCGGTCGGTCATCTGTTTGGAATATGTGAGTCCCAGGGTAACAATACTGGGATCCACCATAATTCCGGTACCTTCGGTTTCAAATTCGGTAGTTTGTTCAAATTTTCCAAAGTCAAATATTTTTGCACTAATTCCTATGGTTCCTATTTCGCCGAAATTTGAGGAGACGGCAAAATAATTCACCTTTGTTCCGGCAATCCACTGTAAATTACTGAATGTTGCCTCAGCTGTGGCATGGGAGGCAGCCAAGCCGGCCGGGTTCCAGTAAATGGCTTCATTTCCACTCACCATGGCATTGTAAGCACCTCCCATGGCAATTGCCCGTGACCCGACCGGGATGAGCAATTCCTGAGCACCAGCGCCGCCAACCTTGTCCTTATTTCCCGCAAAAAGGGCCGTTGTACTCAGCAGGAGAGCGGTACCCAATAGGAAGGTCACTATTTTCTTGAATTCCATTGTATTTTTCTCCTATTTATTCACCTTAAAATGTTTATCAGTAAAACGACGCGTCATAAACACTTTACAGATTTTTTAAGCGTTGCTGTCTGAGAACAATTGCCAATTTGAGAATCTTTTGTCCAACATTCGGGACATCGATGTACGCGATGTAGAAACCGCTGGCAACCGGCAGCGTTCTTTCATTCTGCAAATACCAATCATGCGTGGTACTGTTGGGATCATCGTGTTTAATGGTTTTAACAAGCTGCCCTGAAATGGAGAAAATGCGAATCGTACATTTTTCGGGCAGATTAATAAAGGTCACGTGATCCTGATGCAAATCCGTTTCCGTAATGTTGTAGCCCAGGTAGGGATTGGGAAATACATTAATGATGTTCAAGCGCTTTTTGGCATCGGCCAGAACCCCGGTGGTCTTCCCCTGAACCCTGAAGGTAAATTGATCCTCGCCGGCCACCACCGGTTTGGGGAAGGTGTCCGGATCGGGAATGTTTAATCTCACGATATCTCCCGTTTGCCATTTTGTGCTGTCTAAAAAGACAAATGACCAGGTTGCCATTGTATCCTGCCCCGTGAAACCAATATTGTGAACCTGCTCGTCATAAGGAGAGGCCACAACGTACACCACGCAATTTCCTCGTGGAGCCCAGGTTGGGACAAAAAGGGAATCCGAGATTTTCTGAGCATTATCGGTAAAGGCCGTATTTAACTGAATATTCCGTTTGAGATCCCACACTTCAAACGGCACCCTTACGAGGAAGGGATTACGGGATCCGGGATTGGGATTGGCCGGATGCTTCGGCATAAAATTAGCCGGATCGCCAAATCCAAAAAGCAGGGTGGACATCGATCCGCCGGATGTGACCGTTCGGGTTGTGGAATCCATGACACCCGTAAAGCGAATTTCCAGATTATTCAGAATCAGACTGGTGTCCCGCGTTCCTTTTCGAAAACGGCCGTCAATGGCTAGATCGGTCGCGCGGCCTTCCATATCGTGGGGACCGGTCAGGCGTGTAATAAGGGATGAATCACCTTTAACCAGCTCCGGTTCCCAGCTCGTTAGTTTTTTCTTCTCAAAATCAACCGTTAATCCGAAAAAGAATCCCAGGCTGTCAGGGGTATCTTTGTACGTAATATCTTTGTCAATCCCATATTTATCTACATTTGTAAATTCGGGAACCGGATCACCATCTCTCCAGAGCGTCCAGGTGGAATCCTTATTGATCGTGATTTTATAGTCCGCCGTTTTAATATGAATTGGATCGAGAACTTCTGCCCAAACCTTGTACTTGCTTGGGGCGGCATTCCCTGCAGAATGCGTAATTTTAATATCCTGAAAGGCGTCGTTGCTGTATACCGTTCCCGGACGCGGCCTGTGAGGAACCACGGTAAGAACGTTTCGGCTGCTTTCCAGAACATTCGGAATACTATTTTTATCATAGGCGTAGGAAGTAATCGCTATATAATAGGGACGTCCGTTTGCCATCGTCAGTCCTTCGTAGTCCTTTGTGAAAAGGTAACGATACTGCAATCCCAGGTTGTTTCCGTACGCTGCAGGCAGGTTCAAAATCTGGCCGGTATTTACATCGTAGCGGGGTTCCAGAATGACACCCAATTCATCCTGTTTATCGAAGGTTGCCAATCGCTTCCAGGGGCCGCCCGGAGAATCGCCAATATAAACATTGTAGCCCTGGAATTTGTACGTGGATTCAAAATTTTCCGCATTTTTCTTCCAGGTGACCAGGACCTTTCGATTCAATTCGGAAACCGTTACTTCTGGTGACGGCGGCGGACTGGGAACATTGAATCCCAGATTATACGCCTGTTGAGCTTCCCGATCGTAGAAACGCAACACGCTGATACTGCTCAATCGATCCGAACCCTGTCCGATGACACACCCCACGACAACTTCCTGCGTGTCGCCCACGGCCAATGTGAACGGACCCGAGCCGGTGAGCATTCGAATATCAGCCGGGGGACTTTCGGCCGTGGATAACCAGCCGGTGTCGGTGACCGGATCACCCGTATTCAAAAAGGTTGTCACTTCTCCTGTGATCGGGTTTTTCCAGGGCGTTCCATCCTTTTGTTTCCCGCTCAGGTAGTTCCAGACCTCTTCTGCCCCCTGGGCGCTGTAGGGAGGATCGCTGTATGTGCTGTTCCCGTTGTAATATTTATTGAACGATGTGGCTCCGAGAATCTTCTTGTTTAGAAATACCCGGCCATCCGGAAGCCGTGCCGTATCCCCGGGAGAATCGACAATGGGTCCCTGGAAGAAATCCCAGCCCAGGGCGGGCGGACGGGAACCATAGACGGCATCAACCGGCTTTCCACCGTAACAATAGCTCATACCCAGATCCATATCATAGCCGATCAAATCATCATTGGCATCGCCATTATCGACATCGGCCCAGGCACCGATATAGGTTTGTTTAAGATCGTTCTTCCCCTTATTAATGAGGGTGTATTTCACAAAAATTGTATTTCCAAGAGCTCCGGACCGATCGAACCCAAACACCAGAAGGTGCAGCTCAATTCCAATGGGAAGGGTGTTGTAGCACCCGTTGTGCAGGTTCTGATCCAGATCATTCATTACGGCGTAGAGCATTTCATCGCCATAACCCACCCATTTTCCGTCAGCATCTTCTACGGGCGGTGCCCCTTGTTTTTCAGCGTAGGACTCCCAGGTATCCCAGGAATCTATTTGAAGGGCATCGTTGCCATTGGGATAGTCCTTGTGGACCTTATACACGCGGTATTCCGGCTTATCGGGGTCATCGGCCGATCCATCCGGCAAAATCAAGCCCGGCTGATATTCCACATTATAATCGGCGCAAGCGGTTCGAATGACATCGTTCACTTTTCCTGCAACCCAGATTCCGGCATTATAACAGATGTATTTTCCCGAACCTTTGGGCCATTCCATATCCGAGTTTCCGGATATGGGATTCCGGGTGTAGGTTCCGTTATTCATCACTGAGCTGCGAATCTGATTCACATCAATATATTTCACAGCTCGCTTGGTGAGCACCTTATTCAATATTGAAAATGTGACACCGTCTTTTTCTGCAGTAAATCCTACTCCTGCAAACAACAAAAGTAGCACTCCCACAGTCATTTGGTTTATAATCTTTTTTAGCATTTCCTTTCCTCCTGAATAAGACAAACGTCATTTTTTAGTCAAAGCGATTCATTCAGGTCTTAGAATTCAATGAACATTCCAAAACGCAGGATGCGAGGAGTGCTCAAATTTCTGGCACCGCTTCCGCTCAGGGCTTTTCGTGCAATATACTCGCCGGCTTTGCCGTTAATTTTCAACCAGGATTTTCCATCCTCTGTCAGGAACCAGCCGTTATCCTGCGGAGCACCCGATTGACGATACACGCCCGTCACGTTTTTAGTATTGAAAACATTATAAATCCAGATATATGGTTTGAAATTGAATTTCCCAACCGGGAAAGACCGGTCCATTTTAATATCCAGCCGATGATACCAGGGCATAACGGAGGAATTAAGAGCCTCCAGGGGTTTGGGAGCATTTTGTGAGAACAAGCCGCCGGGGCCCGGCTCTACACGGGTGTAGCGGTTTCCGCTGTGCATGGTAAAGAAGGCGTTAATTCCAAAATTGGCAAGAGGCTTCACACCCAATACGGTTGGCCCGTCATCTTTTGTCAAGCGGAAATCAACATTCATCGTTGCCACGTGGTCCTGATTAAAATCCAGCGGCATCAGAACCGTGGGAAAACGCAGCTGCTGATCCTGCCAGGCAATATCGAAATGGCTTCCGCTGCTGGAACCGGTTCCCATGGCTTTCGAGTAGGTGTAATCGACGCTCGCTTGAATTCGCTTGGTGCGGCGAAGATTAAAGCTTAACTGAACACCCTTTGTCGTTCCAAAATCAACATTCTGATATTGGAAAAAAGACGCATACGAATAACCGGGTTCCGGGAAGCACACGCGCAATTGAATAAAATCCTTAATATCCTTGTAAAAGACGGTTACGCTGATACTGGCGTTTGCACCAATTTGCTGCTGCAATCCAACTTCATATTGAATGGTGCGCATGGGCTTTAAATTGGGATTGGGCATCGATCGTGCATTTCCGCCTTGGAGAAACCGCCCGGCGTATGTTTGTCCGTCGTACATATCGTCCACTTTTGGCATCTGGACAAATTTTCCAAATTGGGCATGAAACACCGTTTGATCCGTTACAGGAAACGACCAGCCCAATCGGGGACTCACAATGTTATACACCCGCTGGGGACCAAAACTTTGATCGGCGATGAGATTAATATCATTCAGAATCAGCCGCCGGGGGTCTTTCCAGCTTTCAACGCCCGATTCAAAATGATCCAGCCGCAAGCCGGCATTCAGTACCAGATCCTTCAACTCAATTTTATCCTGAATGTAAATAGCGGCCCGTACCGGATGGCGGGGAGCATCGTGACCATTGACTTTCACAATCTTTCCCTGATCGTTGGTGGCTTCGTACGTCCCGTTTTTGTTGATCGGGTGGCCCCACATATCGTAGCCGTAGTACCCGTAATTATTTCGGAAAATATCGTAATCGGTCAGTGTATTTGTGGAATCAATGTCCCGGCGATGCAATCCCAAAGAAATCGCGCTGGCATTGACCGCATACCGGCGAATGGTATAATAATCGTACTGGAAGCCGGTTTTCAATTCGTTATAATCATTGAACTGCCAGGTTAAGTCAAACTTGGGCCCAAGATTGGTTTGGGCTGTTTTACCATACCAGGACGTCACCTGCCCCGGCAGCTGCGGGTACATTAATCCAAACAGGCTAAAATTGTAGCCCAGGCCCCACTTTCTCAATCCGGCATTATATTTGGGATCGCCGTATTTTGCAATATCATCCCATAAATCGGGATCCCCAAACTCGCGGTTGTAATAAAAGTAATTCAGATTCAAAACATAAAACATTCGCGGACTTAGTTGATGGGTAAACTTGAAATATCCACTGGCATTCCACCGTTTATTCAAGGAATTCTTGCGATAATTCAGAAGATCGTTCCAGCTTCCTCCCGCCTGGTCCGTTCCAAAGTGAAAGGTTCCGCCTGCTTTTAGACGAAATGAGCTGGAGGGTGTAAAGGTCAGATTTCCGTTTACATCGTAGGTACTGTTATGATATCCCGGATACGGACCCGGGCCGTAGTTGACCTTTATGGGGAAGACCTTTCCAAAAGAGGTTAAGACGGTGTCGAGGGTAATGCCCTGCCAGTTGGTTGCGTAGCCATGATTGTAATTTCGCTCAGCAGCAATAAAGAAGCGCAGTTTTTTCTTGGGTACAAAGGGAACTGGTCCGCCGGCTGTCACCGTGTAATCATTGTAGCCCCATGAACGGGTACCCAGCGTTTTTCCTTCTTTGTTCTTAAACAGTTCATCCGAGATTCCCTCTATGCTGAAGTGATATTTGGCTCCACCTGATTTTGTGGTGGTAAACAAAATACCCGAATTGGCAAATCCGTATTCTGCATTAAAACCGCCTGCATGAAAATCCGCTTCTTCGATGGCATTGTTGATCACAGACAGCGCATTGGTTGTCCCGCCGCGAAGCAGTGTGGTCATCACACCATCCACATACGTTACATTTTCTTCCGAACGGCCGCCGCGGACGTGGGTTCCATTTACAACAGCAGAGGAAATGGCCATCACCGTTTGAATACCCCGCATTGGAATATTCGCCAGGTCCTCAGCCTGAAGGGTTTTCACCGAATGGGTGATATTTTTGTTGATAATCGGCCGCTCAGCAACAATGCTGATTGTTTTTCCCTGCAACACGGTACTGGCCATACTAAAATTGACCTGAGTGGTCAGATCCGGATGAACGCGAATATTCGATTTTTCTATGGAACTATACCCGATATAGTCGGCCCGAACCGTATAGGTCCCAACCGGGATATTCAAAATCATATAATATCCCTTGCTATCGGTTGCAGCTCCCATCATTGTGCCTTTTAAAAGGACATTTACGCCCGGAAGCGGCTCTCCTGTAGCCTTGTCAACCACATAACCGGTAATTTTTCCTGTAACACCGGCAACAAGCCAGGTTGGCACAATCATCAAAACCATTAAAACAACCATTATTTTTCTGTTCATGATTCCTCCATATTTACTTGGAATTTTTTGAGAAACAAACATTGTTGAGGAAAAATTGATAGAATTTGGAAGATCCGTGATGGTTTACAACACACGGAGGAGTGACTCCAAGGAAAAAGATTTGGGAAAAGACCATTCAATAATTTTAAAAGCAAAACACCTTCCACCCATGCTTCCCGTTACAAAAGTGACCCCGCCGCCAGTGCTCCCCCGCCAAGAGAAACAATTGACTCCACACGCGGAAATTCATTAGTTAAGCTATGTATAGGTGAATAATAAAGCGTTAACAAATTAAGCCATTTATTCCCAAATGTCAAGTAAAAAATTAAATTTCTGTGAGAATTGCAGGAAAGAATAGGCCTTTGGCGGGGCTGTTTACCGTTATCGCTTGCGGATCAGAATGCCCGACTTATACAAAATCGGGATATTATAGTGACAAAAAAAGAGCCATCTGAATGCGCTTCAAATGGCTCTTTTCATATTAATAATTCGGATGCTGGGGATTCAGTTCCAGTAAATCCGGCCAATCATAGTTCTGTATTTCATCGCGGTACGTGGAATGTACCAGTTGGTATCGATGGTACCCGGTCATATCAATAAAAACGAAGATAACGCCGCCCTGCAGATTTTCATACCGCCACACCTGATAGGCTCGTCCCTTGTCGGTGTTTGGACTCCGTTCAATGTCGTCAGGAGGACCATATACGATATAAACCCGGCCAAAATCGGTTTTCCACCCCTTTAAACCCAGAACAGAGAATTTCTTATTGGCATATTGAACCCGCCTTAAAAATTCAGCGCGCTTTTCATTAAACGGAGTTGCCGGACTCGGATCGCGCCGGGCCCAGAATTCTTTCAAAAACTGACGTTTGGTTTCCACTGAATTCAGGCGTTTTATCATTTTCTTTTCATTTTTGGTGGCCAAATATTGGATGTAATTCAGCTCCTCATTCACTCGTGCTTCAGGCATTTCATCAAAAACGGTCGGGCCGAGTTGAATATTCTTTTTCCGGTTTTTTTGAACGCGTTTATCAACATCCGGATTAAAGGTAAAGAATCGCTTTTTTACGATTAGCAGGCTCTTATTATTGGTATCACTTATGGTAAAGAAAAGCCAGTAACTTCCCGATGGCAAATTGGAAACATTCATCTGGCCAACTTCGACACTTGAATCATACACTTTTGTCTTTTCCATTTTTCGGGGCCGAATGCTGTCTACCACATTGCCAGAATAATCCGTCACAAAATAGTCCACCTGATATTTGGATTGAGGCACGCCTTTTAAAAGATTATAAAGTTCCACATAAAAATAAAGTGTAGGGTTTCCTTTGCCGTAAAGAAGCGAGGGGTTGGGAACAACCTCAAGATTGTTTTTTACAAATAACGGCACAGAATTCTCTCCCGATTTTCGGATTGACCGGCAGAGTTCCAAGGAACTTGACGCGATCTTTTTACCGGAGAATTTTGGTACGTGAATCGTAAAATGCCGGGATTGTTTTCGGGTGGTGTCATTCAGATCTACAGCCAACAGATTTACGGAATACCGATTTGGGGGCAAACTGAGACGCAGAAGGTCAATTTCTTCTTTTAAAGATAAATCCTTTCCGTTTTTCTTTATGCTGTTAACAACCCGCCAGTTTTTTTGATAAATAATTTTTTTCCCTTCCATCACATCCAAATGCATCAGAATGGTGCCAACCGTATCCGCAGCCGGAGTGGTAATATAGTGCCATTCCTGGGGATAGAGCGCATAATGAAGCTCCAAAAAGTTTTCCGTGTCATTGGCTTTGAACAGATCATAATCCACATCCAAATGAAGGGTTTTTTGGGAAAAGGAAATTCCTGAAATTCCCAACAGAAAAAAAAGGATAAGCACAAAACGCTTCATTTTAAACCCCGTTTCATTTTTATTTTCCAATTTCACCCCTTGCCCCAGGCTATGGTAAAAAGGGCAAAAGGCACTGCTTTTTAGATTTTTTTCACACCTATTATACGCTTCATTTGGAATTTGGCTCCAATAAAACAGGGGTTGGATTCAAAAAAATCCAACCCCTGTCCAATACATCACCGTCCTGTTTTTCGATTAAAGGCCAAGCTTAATCGATAAAATCTGGTTGGCATTGAAGTATTCCACCGTACGATACGCATAATCAATATACAGGTCCATACCGCCCAGGTTTTGATGATATCCAAAGCCAAATGCTGGACCGTAGATATACGAATTGGTCGGTGCATTCAGGGCTGAGGTATAGCCCGCACGCAGGAAAAACATATTCTTCAGGGAATACTCAATTCCCGCCTTGTTTTCATCGGCTGAGAAGTTATTGTTCTGGAAGAGATAAGAGGCCCGAATCAGGCCCAATTGACCCAAAGAATATTCGTATGAAAGAGCAATTTCGACGATGGAAGGCAGTTCAAAGGTTGCCGGAGCCACTTTCAGGTCCGAAACGGGCCTTTTGGAACCCACAGCTTTTGCCTTTCGGTACAGGCCGGTTCCATCGTACGTCATGTCGGGGCCAATATTTTTGATGGTAACCCCAACATTCAAGCCCTTTACGCCGCCCAGTCCGGCATATTGGACACCGGCGTCCATAGCAAACCCGACACTGGATGCACGGGGAATTTGTTCAGAGATAATTTTCGCATTCACACCGACAGTTACATGATCCGTAAGCATTCGGGCATAGGTTAAACCCAATGTAAAATATGTTGGGGTAAACTTTTCGCCCGTTCCGTCCGGATTATCGGCTGTTGTAACCATGATATCGCCGAGGCCCAATGCCTTTAGATTAAATCCGACGAAACCCAGCTTGCCAAAATTTAGGCCGACGCCGAGATAATCGACGCTGATATCAGCCAGGTAGGTCATGTGCGAGAACATGGCCTCTGCATTGTGTGTGGACCGCGCCAGGCCGGCAGGGTTCCAATACATGGCTTCTACACCTTCTGCATTAGCAGCGCTTGCACCGCCTAATGCAATATATCGCGCACCCACAGGAATAAGCAGTTGTGGGGCGGATGATGTTCCTGCGCGACTTCTTCCGCCGGCCAAGGCCATTGCATTGACCATTAGAAGAACCATCAACGCACCAAATGAAATCCGAAAAATATTTCGAAGCATAATTTCTTCTCCTTAAATATTTAATCTTCCATATTGTTGTTCCATTTGAAACTTCATTTTAGTACACCTGGATAAATTGAGCTTCACGGACGATTGCCAGTTTCAGAATCTTTGTTTTACCCAGTTCAGGCATATCGATGTGAATTAAATAAATGCCGCTCGCAACAGGCAACTCATTGTCATTCTTCAGATCCCATCGGAAGAACTGGGAATCATCATTTTTCTCTAATTGGCGAACCATTATTCCGGCCAGATTAAAGATTCGGAAGGTTGCTTTTTGCGGCAAATGATTAAAGCTCACAAATCTATCCTCTGTACTGAGCTCTCTTGGATTGTACCCATAGTATGGATTCGGATAGACGTTGATTTTTTCTATATCGGTCTTTGCAAGTCGTTCACTCTTCAACACACCTTTTGATTTGAATGTAAAGACATCTTTGGGTGTATTGGGTTTGTTGGTAATCCACCGCAAAACGGTGCCAACTTCCGGGCGCTGCTTCGTTGCAGTTGCAGAATCCAGCGAACCGTATTTAAAGGCATCGCCATCGCCCAGGTAGCGATTCCAGTTCATTAGACGGGTGCGTGCCAAAACTTCGTCACCAATTTTGCCGGCATCTTCAGAACTGGCCCAGGCATCATAGCCAGCGGTTCCGGGGCTCATATCTTTGGGATTACGCCAGTAGATCCAATCGGAGGCCGGATCATTATTTCCGGAAGAACTGGGATCATCACCAAAGAAGGAGAATTGATCGTCGCCGTCCACGTCATAAATCCAGGGGATCATGCGGTAGTCATCACTGGGGTCATCCCACGTATTGCTGCCGATATTCCAGAGCTCAAATCCCACATGAACAACGCTGCCGGTCGTGTAACCCATATAGGCCTTTCCACCTTCGGCCGTCCAGCGCATTTCGAAATCGTAGGGAATAGCCCGTGAGGCATTTGTACCACGCAGGACGCGGGCAATAAACGATGCTTCGCTGTTGGGCGTACCGCCGCCGTGGGTTACAAATACCCAGCCGCCTTGTTTTTGCTGTGTGGGATATCCGGGTGCATTCAGCCAGTGAATCCACATAATGTCCTCATTGGGATTGACGTCGCAGCCCGGAATGGGGCCGTTTGCATTGTGCACCTGCCAGATGCCGTGGAATCCCTTGGCCGGGCCCATAACCTTTACCATCAATCCATCAACCATGACGTAATTGTCATCACCGGACTGATTGGTTTGATTTTCCAGTTTTACTTCGCCCGTTGTGACATCAATCAGGTTCCAGGTTACATTCCCGGAGGTGTCGGCGGTAAAGGTAACCTTGTACTCGTCGCCGGTTGTCTGGGTTGGGTCAATTACGTAGGCAATCACACTTCCATCGGAAGCCCCATCGTGCGTGACTTCCAGGGTATCGCCCAAAGAAGACTCGTAACGAACGCCCGGTTTCGGAGATTGCGGAACAGCCCGCAGAATGTTTAATGAGGATTCCAACGAATGGATGGGCACATCCGGGCTTCCATTGTAATTGTAGGCGGTAACCGCAAAGAAATAATCTGTGCCATTCACCAGAGGTTTGCCCGTAAAGGCATCTTTGGTGATTTTGATCATCCGCTTAATGCCGGTATTTTTACCCAACTGGACCGGTTTCATCAAAATCTGTCCGGAAGCCGGGTCGAACTGGGCATCCATAATGGTGGTCACTTCATCAACCTTGTCGTACGTGGCGATTCGAATGCCCTGATCCATTGTAGCCTGAGCCGAAGGCAACTGATACACATTGTAGCCTTCAAATTTATAGCCTTTTTCATTCTGCCCTTCAGTAGCTTCAATGGCTTGTGCATTCTCGCCCCAATTCAGAATCACGGCCTTGTCCATATCCGAGACCTTGACGTCAGGATTCTTGGGAGCCTTGGGCAGATTAAAGAAATTGTCGTACGCATACTGTGCGGAAATATCATTAAATTTCAGCACGGAAATACTCGAAAGGCGATCGGCACCCAGCCCTGTAACCAGAGCCACCACGACTTCCTGCGTGTCGCCAACGGCCATTTTGAAGGGTCCGGAAATCATCTGCATCCGGCGGTCACCCGGAGGCAGCAGGACACCATCCACATCGCCTTCGCCCGTTACCGGATCGCCGGCCAACGTGAATTTTGTGGGGGTCACACCATCATTTTTGGTGAACGGAGTGCCCTTTCTTGGCAGCAATCCGCGCATCAAATTAAACCATTGCAGGGTTCCCGCATATTCTTCACGATCGGGATCACTAATGGCACTGCCGGCCGCAAAATAGTTAAAGGCCGTCATTGGGAGGTTTTTATAACCCTTGCGAATCTTGCCGTTAAAGATCGCCTGATCATCAGGGTTGTCCGATTTGACAATCGGGCCCTGCAGAAAATCATACCCGGCTGAAGGCGGTGCCAAACCGTAGTCTCTGAATTTCACATCAACCGTGGATGAATTGTAAACAAAGGAGAGGCTCAGGGTCGTGTCGCAGCCCACGAAATCGTCTGAATATTCGCCCAAATCCGGATCGGACCATTGAGCGACATACATGCTGTCGATATAGGCATCGGGACTTGTAGCAGCCGTTCCTTTATAAATCAGCCGGAATTTTTTGAAAACAACATTTCCCAGAGCATCGGTACGGTTGTAACCCCACAATGTCACCTGGAGTTCCAGTCCTATCGGGGGAGAACCATAAAGGCCCAATGTGCGACCTTCGTTCAAATCATTAGCGACAAACCAGATTACCTGATCCGCGCCTGCCAAACCGGGTTTTTCTGCATCCAGAACTCCGTTGCCGTTGGCATCTTCACCGGGATCCAGATACCCATTATGATTCGTATCTTCTCCCCAATCCAAAACGCCGTTATTGGCGCCAACGGTATCTCCATTGGCATTGACATAACCGGTGTCATAGAAAGGTGCACCCTTTTGCCAGGGCCATTCTTCCCAATCGGTTTCATATTGTTTGCGAACAACCTCAACGTCGGAACTTGAGATCTCGTTCAGACTTTTTTCAAAATATTCTGCCGCATCCTGTCGCAGATCAGCGGTTCGATAATCCGGTCGAATTCTCCAGATGCGCACATCCGGGGCATTGGCATTTTCGGCCGTTCCGGGGGATAGGATCGCACCCTGGATTAATCCGGTTGTGTACGTTGTTCCACCCACCCGCAAACTGGGTTGCTGACCGTCCTGAACGTATCCGCCCCAAACCAGGCCATCGGTGTAAATAACGCCGGCGCCATACGTGCCGCGCGGAAAATAAACACCACTTCCATTGGTGTAGGGATCGTGCGCGGAAATTCCATCTGCCTGAATCCAGTGCGCGATCTTATTTATGTTCAGTAATGTATGTAACGGTTCTCCGGCTATTTTTGCCAATTGGAGAGAACCATTCGTTTGACCAGTATTATCCTTCGCATAACTGGTACTTAGTAATAATCCAAATACCAGTAATACGAGAAGGAATGGAAGCTTGATTTTTCTCATAGCGATTTTATCCTCCAATTTCTCAATATAACTATCAAAAGCGATTTTCATTGAAACGTCGCCTATCATCTTTGCCAATGGAATTTAGTAATTAATCATTACGCCAAAGCGGATCTGTCGGGGGGTTCCCCAAAGGTCCGTACCGCGAAATCCTGCCCACATGTAGTGTTGTCGGTTACCGAGATTGATTGCACGGTACATTTCAGCATAACCTTCACCACCAGCACTCTGGATAACGCTTCCACTCAACTCAGGGTCTTCCAGAAATCCGTCACTGTAGGCGTTTCCGGTGCGAGGATAAACATTGATCACATTCTTTGTGTTCAGCACATTTTGCACATACACAAAGAAATCCACATCAAAATTGGCAATTGAAACGGTTTTATCCAATTTCATGTCCAGGTTAAAATTCCAGGGTGTGGTCGATGAGCCAATCGGTTCCAACGGACGACGATTTCTCGCATCCGCATCCGGTAAAATCGCACCCTGAGCCACATCATTCTGGCCAATTCCACCTGTGCTCAACGTGTAGGGGTGTCCACTATTGAATGTGAACATCACGTTCAAACCGGAACGTTCCAGAATGGGACCACCGTCATTTTTCGCAAAACGATAATCAAAACTGATCGCGCCGCGATGGGTTTGATTAAAGTACAGCGGAGTAATGATCGTGATCTGGTTGGTGGCCTGATCCAAGGAGGCGCTGGCCTGATTCACATAAGAACCCGTTCCTTTTGCCTGGGAAAATGTGTAATTAATGAAGCCCATAATGCGATGGGTTCGTCTCAGGGTCAAACGAAATTCCAGACCTTTTGTGGTGGCAAAATCACCATTTGTGGTGATATCGTATGCCTGAGCACCCGAACTCGGTGCCGGGAATACGCGCCGGGTCTGTAACTGATCCTTAATGTCCTTGTAAAACAAGGTCGCATCAAATGATGCATTTTGTGCAAATTGCTGACTGAAACCAATTTCATATTGGGTGGTTCGTTCCGGATGCACAGCAAACGCCATCGGGTTTGTGTAGAAAAAACCACCAGCCATCTGGCTTACGCGTGAGGCGGAGCTCCGATAGGCCTGCGACATCTGCGGCATCTGCACAAACTTGCCCCATTGCAGGTGAAAGACCGTCTGATCGGTGACGGGGAAGGCAAATCCCAAACGAGGACTTCCCGTAATAAACGGTTTCACCTTCTTGTATTGATCTGCAGGGAGGGTCAAATTGTCCGAATTAAAACCGGGATCTTTATAATTCAGCGGTTCATATTCGTCCATATTGTAATAATCCAAACGCAAACCTGCATTGATCACCAAATCTTTGTACTCATATTTATCCTGAACATAGGCCGCACCAATAACCGGATGACGCGGACTGTCGAAGATTCCTCCAGCATTCGTTTCGTTCCCATAGAGGTCATAACCATAATTATTGGGACTCAGGGACCGCATGTATTTGTCGAAACGCGCCTGATCCTTCGTAATATCCGGATTGGATCGTAAGAAAGACAACAACCCTCCGGTGGTTACACCGCTTAACGCACTCCAGTTGCGAAGTGTCCAGTACTGCATTTCACCACCAAATTGAAACTCATGTTTCTTGAATTGTTTGGTGAAATCCAAATTGCCGCCGATATAATGACGTTTATACTTTGAATAGCCGGTCAGCAAATGTCCCGGACGATCAAACGGAAACCCGTAAATGTCGTACGGATTGGGATCTCGTGTATACGTATCCCATTGCGTAAAGCCATATTTTGCATTCTCTAGGCTATCCGAATACAACCAGTAGTTATCTTTCAGATAGGGATCATACGTTTTCCCGCGCTGATCGTAGTAATTGATACTCAATGTGTAAAACATGGAGGGTGAGAGTACATGTGTAATTTTTGCCGTATACAGCCCATTACTGTAATCTGTTACAGGAAATCGACTCTGGTTGAACAGGCGCATAATCGGCAGATGGTTGGTCGTGGAACGCCGCCAGGTTGTGGTTCCGGAAATACGAAGCTTGATTTTGTTAAGATCAAATGTTAATACGCCATTCCCCGTGTACCGGTTGCTTGTGGCCCCGGAAGGAACATTTCCACCATCCCAAACAATACTCTGAAGCTCTTCACCGGGGGTGCCGCCACGAAGCCCGCTGTCCACCAATTTCATTACGGTTCCGTCGGGCAGAGGGGTATAGCGGCTGTAAAAGGCAAAGGGTTCCCAGAATCTTCTGTAGCGATCACGGTAAAAATTATTTTCACCTGCCAGGAAAAACCGGGCCTTTGATCCTAATAAAGGAATCGGGCCGCTTACGGTAATAACATTATCCGAGTAGCCATACGAATAGGTTCCAAAGCGTTTTTGATTCATCGGTGTGAAATTATCTGTTTCCGAATGAATTGAAACGTGGAAATTGGGGGTACCGCTTTTCATAATCTGCTGAATCAAACCCGAGTTTGCACCTCCGTATTGGGCGTTGTACCCGCCTAATTGAAGCTGCATTTCTTCAAGCGCTTCCGGTATCAGCATGGCTGCAGAACCGCCGGTTACCACATCCCGCACGCTGGCGCCTTCCAAATAATACCCGACTTCATCAGAGCGTCCGCCGCGGATGTACAATTGTCCATCCTGAGCGACCATACCGGGCTGCAGATTTGCCACAACCTGAACACCGCGTACCGGCAAATTATTGATTTCATCGCTTGTTACGATACGCACAGCGTTTGTTGCACTTTTTTCAATCAGAGGTCTCTCGGCGACTACCTTAACCGCCTGAGTTTGAATTACAGAAGGAAGTAATTGAAAGTTTAGTGTCGTTGTCAAGCCTAAATTTACACGGACATTTTCAATGACCATATCATTGTAACCAATGAATCGAGCCCTGACAGAATATTTTCCGACCGGGACGTTGGTGATAATGAACTCGCCGTGGCTGTCTGTAGCAGCTCCTAAGCTTGTTCCAATAATCTGTACGTTAGCTCCCGGCAGCGGATCACCTGTCTGCTTATCCACAACAGTCCCAACGATCTTACCCGTTGTCTGCGCATAGCTCAACGATGGGATCGCCGAAAACATGAGGACAAGCGCCAGAAGAGTGAATAAAACAGCTATGGTCTTACGTTGCATATTTTCCTCCATACATTATGGGTATTGACAATTATTTGTTCTCAAATTCCTGGCTTGTCAAACTTGAAACAGGATTCAAAATGACTTCCGTCACGCTTTTCCCTTTTGCTACCGAAGGAACAATTGTCAAAAGCGTCGTGTCTTTCGCCTTAACATAGAATTTGTACGTTCTGTTATCTACCAGTAACTTTTGAGCTGCAAATTCACCAAATCCCAGGTCCGTCGCAAAATCGGTGGACGTTGTGTCCTTGGTTCCGGCAGAATCCAAGACCGTTTCCATCACGATTGAAAGACTTGTATCCGGTGAGAATTGTGCAAAAACAACAACTGCCCGATCCTTTGGAGCCGGATCATTATACATGTAACGTTCGCGTTTTTTTACAAAACGAGAAGCCGCATTATTTGTTTTTTTCACGGCATAAACTGTCCCCACAAAATCCGTATCAATAAACAACGTATCTACTTCCTGCCCTTGAATTTGAAATGTGTGTTTACCGGCTGCTAAATCCGTATAATCGGTGCCTGCTTTGAAAGCAACATTTGCAAAATTTTTGCCATCCATTAAAATAGTGGCCTGTGCAACATCAGTTGCAGCGTTAATGATTCGCACTTTTGCTTTAAACTTCGGAAGGGGAGGTGCATTCGTCGGAACGTCTGCACAGCTCAGTATAAAAAATACAACAAGCAAAACACTGAGCAACCCGAAAGTTTTTGCATGAATTGAAATTTTCATGAATTCTCCTTTCTCCTTTTTTTTACATTATAAGAAAAATACGACCATACAAACGAAATGAAAAAATAGTTCACCTCCTTTCTTTGGTTTAATTAACAGAATGTAAGAATTTTAAGACAACTGGGTGTGTTATTACATTTCAGGAAAGTTTTGAGTAACTGATTTACCATTTGAGATTTCAAATCGTACATCTCTTTAAAGGTTCCTGCCATTAAAAAACGATATATCCGGCTAATGATAAAGGGATTGGGGGTTTTATGCGTATTAAAATAATCCTTTATTCATAGAATGTCAATAGAAAAATTACAATTCCTTAATATTTATGAACATTTTTGATAAATGTAGCCCCAAAAAATAGGCGTATTGCCGGAGAATAATTCACTATTTTCATTAAAATGGTTTCAATAGCGAAAAATACCTGCCTATTTGCATTTTATGAGATGATGTTTTTCCCTGATGGGAATCGCCCGAAAAAATCGTAAATTGACACAAATAACGCTACTTCATGTACCAAAATCCAATGGATCAAAGTGGGTGCCGTAAGCAAGCGGAATCTGTCCCAAACCGTTCTAAATTCTTATGGAGTGAAATCTCTTCAAAAGGTTTCCGGGAACAGGGTTATTTGTTGAATAGAAGGCTGATTCAATAAAACCATCACCAACCGGTCCACACCCAGGGCAATGCCGGCGGCGGGCGGCATTCCGATTCGCAACGCCTCCAAGAATTCAGCGTCAATGGGAAAAGGTGTCTTCCCGGCTTTCCTGCGCGCCGCCTGATCTTCCAAAAATCGCGACTTTTGCTCCTCCGGGTCGTTTAATTCGGTAAAGGCGTTGGCCAATTCGATGCCCGCCACGTACAGCTCAAACCGCTCCACAAAATCCGGGTCGGCCTCCTTTCGGCGGGCCAGCGCCCCCATCGAAGCGGGGTATTCCGTGAGAAAAGTGGGAACCGGCTTGCCAAGGCGCGGCTCGATTTCATTCAAAAAAATCTCAAAAAAAATGTCATCCCAACCCCAATTCGGTTCTACCCCTGTGTAGCCTTTTTTCCGGGCTACTCTGGCAAATGCTTCGGAGGTTTGAACCGACATGTAATCGATTCCCGCGTATTGCTGCAGGGCTTCCCGCAGAGACAGGCGCTGAAACGGGGGTGAAAAATTCAGGGGTTCCTTTTGAAAAGAAAAGCGCCCGCTTTTGTAGAGAGATTCCGCCAATGTTCGCAGGAGGACTTCGCAGTCGGTCATCAGGGCCGTGTAGTCGGCGTAGGCGCGGTACCATTCCAACATGAGGAATTCGGGCTGGTGAAGGGTGGAAACCGGCTCATTCCGGAAGCTGTGTCCCAGATAGAAAATCTTTTCAAATCCGGCCGCGAGCAGTTTTTTCATGGAAAATTCAGGAGAGGTTTGCAGGTACAGCGGCAACGGCTGGCCGCCGTGCTGCGAGCGGTACCGCGTTTCAAAAGGCTCCAAATGCGGTTCCTGGCCGGGAAAACGCACCAGAGCCGGGGCGTCGATTTCCAAAAACTCGCGCTCCAGAAAAAAGGTTCGGATGGTTTGAATCAGACGGCTGCGGGCTTCAAGGAGCGCTTTTTGTTCTTCCGAAACAACCGCTCGTTTCCAGTTGGTGGTTTCATTTTGTAGAGAGGCCCATTCTACCTGTGTGGGAACCAGCCGCCGTAGTTCCTTTGCAGGGGATTCCTTTGCGAAGGAATCAAACAACACCTCCACCACATCGCCGCGTCGAAATGGCGTTGCAGTTGGATAAAATTGGGTACCGTCGCCGGTTTGAAAGGTCAGCGTCCCGGTGGCATCCCGAAGCGCACCGGAAAAACATCCGGCGGGAAGCAGTTTCCATTGAACGAGACGTCCGGCCAACACAGGCTGTTTTTGGGAACAATTGCCATTCAAAAAGGCGCGAACGGAACAATTTCGCCGGCTACGCGCAGGGTAAGCCGGATTTGGAAAATGGGACATGGGTGTTGTTTTTTGTTTTTAGCAGGTTGAACCCCTTTGGGGTTCAAACTTTTTGTTACAATAATGAATCTACAAATGTTAAACATCTTCGATGTTTTCCGTTATTCGAACTTTTTAAAAATTCTTATTTTGACTTTCCCAAAACTACGAAATGGGTTCAACATTTGTAGCGTTGAAATCAAAAAAATAACGAACAACGCCAAAGGCGTTGAACTTCTCTAAAAATCAATTTTTT
>JAADHR010000033.1 GCA_013151735.1 Calditrichota bacterium
GCACCTGTTTCCGGTTTCGCGGGACGCCTGGCGAACAGCCATTGATTTTTATTTGAATATTTTGAAATTTTTCGCCCTGCCAGCGAACGGCACGCGCACGGAAGTGTTCCTCAAGGAAAGCGAACGGGCCTGGGCACAATCTTACTTAAAAACGCACGGCTTTGATTTGAATCAACCGATCGTGGGATTGCACCCCGGAGGAACCTGGCCCGCCAAACTCTGGCCGTGGGAGCGGTTTGCGGATTTGGCGGTTCGTTTAAACACGGCCCTCGGTGTTCGAATTTTTCTTACGGGCGGTCCGAACGACCAGGACATTCTGGACAGGGTTCAGCAAAAAGCGGGGAACGCGGTGTTTCGCGGTGAACTGCTCGGCTTGCGGCAATTGGCCGCGGTACTCAGCCAGTTTTCGGTTTTCGTTTCCAACGATTGCGGTCCCATGCATCTGGCGCCCGCTGTGGGCACACCGACGGTGGGTATTTTTGGGCCCGGGGAACCGGACATCTGGTTTCCGTACAGCGAGGCGGAAGGGCATCGTTTGATTTACAAACACGTGGACTGTTCGCCCTGCCACCACGACTTCTGCCCGACAGACCACCGCTGCATGCGAGCAATTGCCGTGGACGAAGTGTTGGCAGCGGTTGTCGAAACTTTGGTGAGAAGTTAAACCTTGGTTAATTTTCCAACGGAACTCTTCAAATGGCTGTTGAAGGTCTTTCGAAAGCAATGGCAAAAAATTGTCATTCTGAATCTGCCGCAGGCAGATGAAGAATCTCCCGGTTGGGAAAAGGGGATTCCTCACTTCGTTCGGAATGACAGCAGGCAAACTGTCATTCCGAGGAGCAAAGCGACGAGGAATCTGCTGAAAATCACGCCGAAAACTATTGAAATGGTTTTTGCGATTATTTCGTTTCAATTTGAGGAGGAAAATCCCATGAAAAAGTGGATGTTTTTGTTGCTGTGGTTGGGTTTGGGAACCGCACCGGTTTGGGCACAACACATGCCCTACGATCCGGCGCATTCGCTGGGCATTGCGTACCGCAGCGCAGAAAATCCCTACTACTGGAAGAACCGCCCGCCGGTTCCCGGATACTGGCAGCAGGACGTGAACTACACCATTGAGGTGCGACTGACGCCCAAAAATCGCCTGCTGACTGCCCACGAAACCCTGATCTACTACAACAATTCCCCGGATACCCTGCGCGAGGCCTTTTTTCACCTCTACCAAAACGCCTACAAAAAGGGCAGCTACCTGGACAGGCTGCGCCGCTCGCACGGGGACTACAGCATTGCGCGGTTAAAAAAATCGCAGGAGGGGGGAACGGACATTCAAACCCTCGTGGACGGCTCCGGTCAGCCGCTGCATTTTTCCGTGGACAACACGATCATGCGGGTGGAGCTCAACCGGCCGCTTCTGCCGGGCGATTCCACGACCTTTCAAATTGATTTCACGACGCGTTTTTCCACGCTGCGCCACCGGATGAAGTACAATCCCAGCCACGGATTCGATCAATTTACCGCCACCCAGTGGTACCCGAAAATCTGCGTGTACGACCGCCGGTTCGGCTGGACGACCGACCAGCACCTGGGGCACGAATTCTACGGCGATTTTGGAACCTTCGACGTGAAAATCACCCTGCCGCAGGAATTCATTGTGGGAGCCACCGGCTACCTCCTGAACCGGAACGAAGTCCTTCCCCCCGAATTAATGAAAAAACTGCGGATTGAGAATTTCAAAAACAAGCCTTTCGGCCAGAAGCCGTCGGTCATTATTCCGCACGTGGACGGAAAAACCAAAACCTGGCACTACCATGCCGTGAATGTGCACGATTTTGCCTGGACGGCTGATCCGACGTATCGGATTGGCGAAGTGACCCTGAAAAATGGCGTAAAGGTGTACGCTCTGGCGCGGGAGTGGAAGGCCGTCAAATGGCAGGATGCCGCCCAATTTGCGGCTGATGTGGTGCGAATCTACTCCCGGGACATCGGCCCCTTCGGGTACCATAAAATGATTGTGGCTGATGCTGATGACGGGATGGAGTACCCCATGATTACCATGGACGGCGGAACCAGTCCCGGCTACTACGGTCTGTTTGCACACGAGGAGGGCCACAACTGGTTCTACGGAATGATTGGAAACAATGAAACGTACCGGGCCCTTCTGGACGAAGGGTTTACCCAGTTCCTGACATCCTGGAGCATGGAACGCCTGGTGGGACGGAAACAGGATCACAAGACCAAAAAGTTTCCCTACAAAGGTACCAGTTGGGATCGGTACCGGAATTTCAAGGCCTATCTGAACACCGCCCGCATGGGCTACGACGCCCCCATTACCACGCACTCCGATTGGTTTGAAAATTCCGTTGGCTACAATTCCTACCGGCTGGGGTACTACAAAACCTTCACCATGCTGTACAATCTGCAGTACGTGCTGGGGGACAGCCTGTTTTTGAAAGCGCTTCAAACCTATTTTGCCCGATGGAAGTTTTGCCACCCCTACGTGCAGGATTTCCGGAATGTGGTCACACAGGTGGCTCACCGCGATCTCAATTGGTTCTTCGACGAGTGGCTCAACTACACCTGGAGCCTGGATTACGCCGTGAAAGGGATTCGAAATAAAAAAGTGGGAACGGGTTACGAAGCGCAGATCAAACTCAAGCGCAAGGGGCAAATGATCATGCCGCTGGATCTGCAGGTGACGTTGGACGACGGCTCTCAGAGGCGTTTTCAAGTGCCGGTGGACGATTGGGCCAAGTCTCCCGCCTACGGACCGGTGTTGCCCAAATGGGTGGGCATTGGAGAACTGGATCGGACCTACACGGCCAAAATTCGGGTTCCTCAAAGAGTAAAATCGGTGGGAATCGACCCTTCCGGCCGACTGGCGGATTGGTACCAATTGGACAATCGCAGCGGTTTCCCGCCAAAAATCAGGGTTGCACGCCCCTTCCGGTACGAACCGCCGCCTTTAGATGCATACCTTGTTCAATGGAATCCCACCGCATGGTACAACGACGTGGACGGGGTCCGCTTAGGCTTGCGTGCACACGGCTCCTATTTGGAAAGCAGCCAGGTTTTGGGGGAGCACACGCTGGACGTCGGCATTTGGTACGCCACGCGGGCGCCAAAATACCCGCTGGCCTACCGTTTCTCGTTGAAAGAACCCCTGCGGAAATGGGGCAAAGATGTGTACTGGCAGGTGGAAAGTGAGGCCTTGGCGGGACTCGCCTACAACGCCCTGAGTTTTTCCCAGCGGTGGAACAACTATGCCGGGTTTTTCCGAAGCACCCGCCTGACGCTCAAATTGGAAGCCTACAATTTGTACGACCGGAGCTACCTGTGGAATTCGGATTTCTGGCAGGGTCAAAAAATGACGCGGCTACACGTTCGACTGGAGCAGGTACGGCGGTTTCCACACGGCGAAAGTCGTTGGTCCCTGGCGCTGACTTCGGGCTACGTGAGCACCTATTTGCCGCCCCGGTGGAAACTTCCCGTTATTGGACCACCTTCGTTTGCAAATCCCATTCGGGCACACGCCTTCAACAAGGTTGAATTGCTGGTGAATCCCTCGCTGGATTTGGGCCGCGGCTTTGGCGTGCGTCTGCGCGGAACGGCTGGTTACGGTTTTGGAGGCTTGCTGCCCTCACAATCCCGGTTTTAC
>JAADHR010000034.1:0-7516 GCA_013151735.1 Calditrichota bacterium
CCGTCAATTTTTGCTTACAATAGGCACGCAGTTCCTCGGTGGTCAAATGATGCCCTTCGCGCAGCACCACCCAAGCCTTCACCGCCTCGCTTTGATAGGCGTCCGGGACACCGGCCACCCCCACTTCAGCCACGGCCGGGTGGGCCGCAATCACCTCTTCCACCTCCCGCGGCCACACCTGAAATCCACTGGGCTTAATCAGGTCCTTTTTGCGGTCGACGATGTACAGGTAGCCGTCTTTATCCAGAAAACCGATGTCGCCCGTGTACAACCAACCGTTCCGAATGGTGGTGGCGGTTTCTTCCGGATTTTTCCAGTATCCGGCCATGAGTTGCGGGGCACGAAGCAGGATTTCGCCCACCTCCTCGGGTTGTAATTCTTTTGTGCCCGTTTCGGTGTCCACAATTTTGATTTCCACATCCGGCAGGGGAATACCCACCGCCCCCGGCTTGTAGGTGCCATGAACGGGCGTAATCACGCCTGCCAGCATGGATTCCGTGAGGGCGTAGGCTTCCACAATACGTCCGCCGGTTGCTTGCTCAAAACGCTGTTTGGTTTCAAGCAGCAAAGGAGCCGCGCCGGAAATACAGAGTTTCAGGGAACGCAAATTCGCCTTCTTTTTCACCACTTTGGGGTGATTCAGCATGGCATTGAACAGCGTGGGGACAGCCGGCATGAAAGCGGGCTTTTCTTTTTCGATACTGGCAATCACGTCGTTCAAATCGCGGGGATTGGGCACCAGAACCAGCGGGTGGTGCCCCACAATGGCCGTAGCCATTGATCCGGCCTGGGCATAAATGTGGAAAAGGGGCATTAAGGCCATTATGGGATCGGTCCATTCCAGACAGATGGCTCCAAACCAGGCCTGAAACTGTGTGCCGGAAATCACCAGATGTTTGTGCAGACCCAGGGCCGCTTTGGGCGTTCCGGTGGTGCCGCCGGAAAACATGAGCAGTGCCGGGTCGTCACCATCAACCTGAACGTTTGGTTCGGGAAGCGCCGTGCTGCTTTTTAGAAAGGCGTCAAAATCCTGGTCGCCGTCCCGAAGCCTTGGTCGGTAGCCTTCCTTTTTCTCCTTAAATAGGGTGAATAAAAATCGCAGCATCGGCGGGAGAAATGTCTTAATATTGACCGTAAGAATCCGCCGCAAACGGGTTTCCGTTTGAACGGCTTTCACTTTCTCGTAGAAGGGAGCAAGCACCACCGCCAGTGTAGCCTCGCTTTTTTGGAATGCCAGAAGGAGTTCGCGTTCCGTGTACAGGGGATTGAGCGGCGCGACCACGGCTCCTGCTTTCCACGCGCCAAATTGGGCAATGAGCATTTGTGGCGAATTGGGAAGTAAAAGCCCCACGTGTTCTCCTTTTTGAAGTCCCCAATGGGCCACTCCTGAAGCGAAGTGACGACTCAAGGCATCAAACTGGGCGTAGGAGAGACGCGCACCTTTGAATGTCATGGCCGGAAGCTGAGGGCGTTGTCGCGCCGTTTCGGCCACAATGTCCAGCAGAGTTTTTTCCGGATAAGGCTGAAGTGAATGCGGCACCCCCTCATCGTAATGGTTGAACCAGGGTTTGGGTTCCATGGGACACCTCCGTATTTAATTCCAAATTAAGCACATCGGTTGATTTTGTATGAAGATATATTTTAACTCAATTGGGGTCAGGAGCAGGGTATGACATTCCATAGAATCCGGATTCTATCTCTTTATTAATATACGAATAAGCATTCGCCTGATGCACAAAAATTATTTGATTTTTGTAAATATTCGGATTATCTTTTTATTAATTAATGACTTATTGCAATCAATATTGCATGTCATTTACAATAAAAGGGGAAAACCTTGATTTTGCAAAATGATAATCCGCGTCCCTCAAGGGCCGAAGAAATCTCCCGATTACAAAGGGCGCTCCTATTTCTGGTGAAGCCGCTGTGGGCGGCCGGAAAAGAAGAGCAACCGAATTTGGTGAAAAAACCCACTTTCGTCGTGGAGCCATTTTTTGTCAAAATATCCGAAAAGGGCGCCGTACGCCACATGAGCCAGCGTCACGGTAATCGGAAAACCCCAGCCAAAATCCACGCCGAATCGCCCCACACCGAGAGCCACAGTTGCGGGACCTGCCATGAAACCAACAGCGATAAACAAAGCCAGAACAATGCCATAGTACCAGCGGATGTGTCCGAAAAGCACCGCAAGCACAATGCCAAAACTTGCGCCGTTCCAGAAATGGTAGCTCCATCCGGCAAGGTTCGATGCCAGATTGGGGCCTTCTGAAAAACGATTCAAAATCATAACACCCATCAGTTTGGGCATGTCACCGGGCATACCGCCTAATCGAAATCCGGTTTCACGGACGACTTCCAATCCCACCGTTCCAATAATTCCGGCCAATGCGCCTGCCAGAACCGTTTGCACCAGCACGTTTTCATTTTTCCACCGGGCGAGGAGAAGCGTCAGTGCCAGGAAACCGATGGAAGGGAAAAGGACCCGTACCACCAACTCGGACATATTAAAATACCCGGCCTGAGCAGCCACAAGCAGGTTGGGGCTGATACCTGCAAACAAAAGTACAAAAAGACTGAGAACAAGCGTCCGTGCCGTAATTTGATTTTTCATTTGATTTTCACTCCTTTATAAAAATTTTAAATTGATTCAAATCCTGCGAGTCAATTTTGCCTGTCCAATTAAAAAACAGGGTGGCGCACTGCAAATGCGCTCACCCTGCAGACTCGTTATTTCGCCAACATGGCCGTCAGTTTCGCCAGTTTGTTGTCGAGCATTTTGGCAGCCATTGCAACCGCTTTGTTCTTGAACGGCGCCAGTTGAGTCGACGGTTTGAAGTAATTCACGTAGGTGTTTCCGTCTTTTGCTTCGAAAATATTGATTCGGACGGGAATGGCAATGCCCACGCCGGGATCGGCTGAAAAAATCTTTTTCCCCATCGTGGGGTTGCCCACAAAGAGAGAGACCGCCTTCAGCTTCAGGCCGGTCATGGAGAGGATTTTGCCCTGATTGACCTGACCCAGGATCATCATCCCGTTTCCGGCGACCAGTTTTTTCACGCGTGCCACGGTCTCGCTGTAGGTGCCTTTTGCCTTAACCTGCTGCAGGTTCCAATCCTGGGCCGAGACCGGTGTGCTGCGGACAAGTCCGATGGCGAACAGAATAAGCGCCATTGAAAGCGCATGGCTTGTGATGATTCGTTTGATTTTCATGATGTGTCTCCTTTGGGTTGGTTTGAATTTCTTGATTTCATGTACAAGATAACCCAAAGGGAGGCAGAAATCTGTGAGGTAGCTTACAAAATACACAAAAATACTGAAGAAAGCGAACACACCCCGCTCCGCTAAGGCGGATCCCCCCTCTTGTTAGAGGGGATTTTTGTGGGTTTGGGTCATTGAAAAGGGTTGAGGTCTCAAAATTTTGGTGTTGCTCTGAAAAAAGAAAAAGCATGATTTTTTGCGTCTGTGTGTGTTAGCCGGAAAGTCCCCTCTAAAAAGAGGGGATTTAGGGGTGTGTTTTTTTAATTTTCCCCCATTCCAATTGTCCCATGGAAAAATTAGTGGGTCAAAAATTACCCTTCCGAAGCAGCCAATTTTTTCTGAAGTGCCTGTGGTTTCAGAAGCACAATTTTTCGTTTTTCGAAATCAATCAGGCCGCTTTCTTTGAGCTGATTCAGGTAGAGTGTGGTTGTTTCGCGGGTGGCACCCACCAGATTGGCGATTTCCGCGTGGGTCAGTTTCAGGTTGATTAAGATTCCCGAGGGGTTGGGAACGCCGTAGGTTGTGCGAAGATTCAGCAGCAGGCGAACCAGTCTGGTTTGTACGTTTCTGAAGATCAGGTCTTCGATCTTCATTTCCAATTGGCGGCGGCGAAAGCCGATGAGCTTGGTCAGACGAATCGCCAGATCCGGTTTCTTGGCCAGCAGGTCTTCAAAATTCTTTTTGCTGATCTCGCAAATGTAGGCATCTTCCAGGGTTTCGGCCATGTTGGAACGGGTGTCCGCGTCGAAAATCGCGGCTTCGCCAAAGATTTCCCCCGTATTCAAAACAGCCAGAATGAGCTCCTTGCCTTCCGCCGAAAGCCGGGCGATTTTCACCTTCCCCTTTTTCAACAGATACACGCGGTCTCCCGGATCGTGCGGCAAAAAGATGGGTTCTTTTTTTCCGTAGTGCTTCATGATGGAGACGTGATCAATGTAATCCATTTCTTCATCCGACAATCCCTTGAAAATATTGATTTTCTTAAGATACCAGATTTTTTCCATAGTCGCGCTTCCCGGGGTAGTCAAGTTAAAAGTGAGAAAATATCCGTTTTTTGCAAAGATAGTGAGGGGTCATTCTGGATTTAAGGTAGTGGAATTCCACAGAAAAATCAACTCTAAATCGAAAAGAGACCTACCGATCCGGCCGTTTCCCGATTACGAGAAGAAGCAAAACGATGACCCCGATTCCCATTGGAATGGTAATAAGCGGATGGAAATCCCATCCGGCGGGGAGGTACCCGAAAACAAGAGCGATTCCGGCTGCAGCCAGAGCATACGGCAATTGGGTCCGCACGTGGTCGATGTGATCGGCTGCCGAGGCCATGGACGACATAATCGTGGTATCGGAAATGGGGGAACAATGGTCGCCAAAAATTGAACCCGACAGCACCGCTCCGATGGTCCCCAATAAAATGGTGTGACTTAAGTCGGCACTGAAGAGCGCCGTGCCGGTCATTTTGTAGGCGATGGGAATCACAATAGGCGTAAGAATAGCCATAGTTGCCCAGGAGGTCCCTGTGGCAAAGCTGATGAATGCGGCAATGGTGAAAGTAATGGCTGGAAGAAGTCTGGGAGAAAAGAGTCCGCGGGTGGTTTCCACCACATAATCTGCCGTGTGTAAATCGGCGCTGATTTGTCCGATGGCCCACGCCAGCACCAGAATCACCATGGCCAGTACCATGGCTTTCACTCCGCCCAACCAGGCGGTAAAGGTTTCCTGAAGTGTAAGAATTTTCTGCGAAATGGCCAGAACGGCCGCCACCAGAATCCCCGTGACCGTTCCCCAGGTGAGCGCCGCAAACGAGTCGGCATTGCCGATGATTTCCCCGAAACGCACGTGCCCCGCGCTTTTTCCCAGAGCCTGCAAGCCGGTAAAATACATTCCGATAAACGTCACGACGATCAAAATCAGAATGGGGATAATCGCATTGTACCAACGAAGCGGAATATCAGCCTCTTTGTTCAGAATATCAAAGGATTCGGTGTCGGCAAGGGGCTGTGCATTTTTAGACAGGACAAATCCGGTGGAGAGACTGCGTTTTTCGGCTTTGTACATCGGACCAAAATCCCGCATGAGAAGCGCGACCAAAAAGACAAAGGCAATGGTGATCCAGCTGTAGTACGAATACGGAATGGTTTGCAGGAAAATGAAATAGGCGTCTTTGTGGAGTCCCAGGCTGTCAAACGCGGACTGGATGAGTCCCACCTGAAACCCGACCCAGGTGGAAATCACCGCCACACTAACCACCGGCGCGGCTGTGGAATCTACAATGTAGGAGAGCTTTTCCCTGGATATTTTCAGCCGGTCGGTAAACGGGCGCATGGTATTTCCGACAATCAGGGTGTTGGCGTAATCGTCGAAAAAGATGAACAACCCCATGGCCCAGGCCGCAATCTGTCCGCCTCGCGGCTTTTTGGCGAATTTGGATATGGCTTCCACAATGCCAGCGGTTCCGCCCGCCTTTGAGATAATGCCAACCATTCCCCCGAGACAGAGACTGAACACAATAATAGAAGCGTGAGAATGATCCACCAGAGAATTAACAATGTACGTGTCCAGAGATTTCAGGTAACCCGTGAGGATGTTATTGTTGTAAATAAAAATGGCACCCAGCCAGACCCCGGAAAAGAGGGAAATCACGACCTGCCGAAAAATCAGAGCCAGAAAAATGGCCAGAAGCGGCGGCAGAATGGTCAGGATACCCGGAATTACCCGGAGTGAAAAGCGGGCCCTTTTTTGGTCGCTTCGAATACGAAAGACCTGGGTACCACTTTTGGGGAGAACCGCATTTTTCAGGATAAGTAAGCCATTCTTAAAGGGGGGCGATTTCACGAGGGCCAGAATTTGGCCATTCTCTTCCACAAAGAGGTTCTCAAAAAAAGCCGGTCCCGTAAAGCTGAAATCCCGTTTGCCGTCCGGCGTTAGAGCCGTAATCTCCAGTCGAAAAGGAATTTTTGAAACGGCAAAGGCAGGAGCCTTGATTGTGAAGGCCTGTGGCCGTTGAACGGCGGAATGGGCTGCCTCAGCCGAAAGAACCGAGGGTAAGAGAAATAGTCCGATTAAAAGGTTCTTGAAAATGCGGTGTTTCATCGCGGTGAAATATCCTTGTTGTTTTTAGGGGATTCTACGTCCAGCTCCAGGCCGATGGGACAGTGATCCGATCCCATAACATGGGGAAGGATGGTTGCATTTTTTACCCGGTCAACAAAATTGTCGGACACAAAAAAATAGTCGATCCGCCACCCGACATTCCGGCTCCGGGCGCCGAAGCGGTACGTCCACCAGGTGTACTGGCCGGGTTCATCGGGGTGAAACAGTCGAAATGTGTCCACGTAGCCGTGTTCAATGTACCGGTCAATCCATTCCCGTTCAATGGGCATAAATCCCGATGTTTTTTCATTTTGCTTGGGATTTTTAAGATCGATTTCTGTGTGGGCTGTGTTGTAATCGCCGCAGATCACCAGATGTTTGCCCTGTGATTTCAGGTCATCCAAATATTCCAGGAGGTCGGCATAAAAGTGCAGCTTGTAGTCCAGCCGGCCCTGATCGCGCTGGCCGTTCGGAAAGTAGATATTGAACAGCATAAATTCCGGGTATTCCGTGACCAAAACGCGGCCCTCCCGATCGTAGGCATCGATTCCCAGGCCGTATTGCACGCGAACCGGTTCCTGTTTCGAAAATGTGGCCACACCACTGTACCCCTTTTTCTGGGCGGAATGCCAGTACACGTGGTACCCTTTTACCTCCAGAAGCTCATCCAGAAGCTGATCTTCCTGGATTTTGGTTTCTTGAATTGCCAGGATATCGGGATTTTCTTTCTCCAAAAAATCCCAAAATCCCTTTTTCAGAACAGCCCGAACGCCGTTTACATTCCATGACAGTAATTTCATTGTTTTATTTCCCGTAAAGATTAAATCCGGATTCAGAAATTCAATTCAGATCGATGCAATCGCGAATTCAGATTAAAAATTTTTTTCTCCGTGGTTCTCTTTTTTTCCTCTCTGAGGTTCTCTGTGTTGTTCTTTTGGGTTACACAGGGCACCACGAGGGGTGTTGGTCCCTTTTAGAGAAAATAGAACCCCTGACGATGTTTTTCTTAAATTAGAAAAAAGAATGAAAAAAGCAAGCGGAATTTGCGTGAAAAACGGTGACAGGTTTTGAAGTGAAGGAGTGGAAAATTCATAAATTTTCACTGCGAAGATCTTAACTCACGAAGGTTATTATAATTGAAATAATTAGCTGTCCAAAATCAATT
>JAADHR010000034.1:7594-11420 GCA_013151735.1 Calditrichota bacterium
TGAATTATTCAGGTTAAAAGGGGGAATAAAATTATTTCTTGCAAATTTCAGGAATTATTTTTATTTTTAAATTCAAGTGATTTTTGAGGGGATCTTTCCCGCATAATCCCCGATTTAGGCCAAATTATTTTTTCTGCAGACACGAGAAATTCACTTCTGGCAGATTCATCGTGTAAATCCTGTTAAAAATTCGGAAATTTGTGAGCGAAGGAATCCCTTCATGAAAAAGATGGCCGATGAAATTCATTCCGAAAAAAAATCTCTCATTTTAAAAGAATTGCGGACAATTCCGGGTGTGGGAAAAAAGATTGCCGAAGATTTTTACAATCTTGACTTTCGATCGGTGGCTGATCTGGCCAATCGGAATCCGGAAGAGATCTATTTTCGCCTGTGCAATCTGGAGGGAAAAGAAATTGATCGCTGTATGCTCTACGTGATTCGCTGTGCAGTTTACTATGCTTCTCATCAAACGCACGATCCGGAACGCCTGAAGTGGTGGACGTGGAAGGATTGAACGGAAATCTTTCTTTCGCGCATTCACGGCGATCAAATCGCCTTTTTAAAATAGTCGTATTTTTTTTGACAGCGGAAAAAAGTAAGGAGGAAGAATGAAGAAATTATTGATTCTGTTTTTGATCTGGATTGGCCTCCCTGCGGCCGGATTGACTCAAGATAACCCGCTTCGCCTGATGCGCTATCCCGATGTGGGACATGGAGTGGTCGTTTTTAGCTACCAGGGTGATCTGTGGCAGGTTCCCCAGGAAGGCGGCCGTGCCTTTCGTTTGACGATTCATGAAGGATTCGAAACACACCCAAAAATTTCCCCGGACGGCAAGTGGATTGCATTTACGGGTGAGTACAACGGTGGAACGAATGTGTTCATTATTCCTTTTGAAGGAGGCCAGCCGAAGCAACTTACCTACTACCCCGGCTCGGAAAGGGTGGTGGGGTGGACACCTGATTCCAAAAATGTGGTTTTTTCCGCGAATCGAACCGCCTATTCCCGTTTTTATGACGAACTCTGGCAGGTAAGTATTAAGGGGCACTTCCCGGAAAAACTTCCGGTGGACAGAGGAAGCAGTATTTCATTTTCGCCGGATGGAAAAAAATTTACGTACAACCGTCATCCGATGATGTTCTGGTGGTGGAAGCGTTACAAAGGGACATTTAATCACGATGTTTGGGTGTACGACACCACGAATCGATCGTTTCAGCAGCTTACAACCTGGATCGGCAATGATTCCTGGCCCATGTGGGGAAAAGATGGGAAAATCTACTTTGCTTCTGAAAGGAAAAAAATCTCCAATATTTTTTCAATCGATCCGAAATCGAAGAGGATTGAGCAAATCACGTTTCATTCGGATGACGGGGTTCAGTGGCCTTCCATGAGTTCGGACGGAAAGTGGATTGTTTATGAAAATGACGGAAAGCTGTTTTTGCTGGATGTAGCCCGGAAAAAAACAAAAGAGCTTGTTGTGCGAGCCCCTCTGGATTTCCATTACGATCTGGTTACCTTTGAAAATCCCACAAAATACATTGGCGGATTCGATATTTCCCCTTCGGGTAAGCGGGTTGTGATTGGCGCGCGGGGGGAGATTTTTTCCCTGCCGGCGGAACACGGCATTCCCCGGGACCTGTCCAACACACCCAACGGGCGCGAACAGCACCCGGCCTGGTCCCCGGATGGAAAATATGTGGCCTACATTTCCGATGTAAACGGGGAACAGGAGGTGTACATTGTGGATCAAATGGGCCAGGAGAAACCCACTCGATTAACGAACACAAAAAAATTTAAATTCAGACTCAGATGGTCCCCCGACAGCCGATCCATTCTGTTCTACACAAACAACCACTACCTGTATTTACTGGATGTGGCATCAAAAAAGGTGACGGAGGTCGCTTACAATCCGGCCAATTTGATTGATGACTACAGCTGGTCCCCGGACAGCAAATGGATTGCATACGCATTCAATCACAGGAATAATCTGTCGGATATTTACGTGTATTCGGTGAAAGAAAAGAAATCGCGTCCGTTCATTGTGCGTCCGAATGATGATTACAATCCCGTTTTTACCGCAGACGGGAAGGATCTGATTTTTGTGTCCTCTCCCTATCCCGGGCGAACCGAGCTTCATGTAGTCCACCTTTTGCCAGAAGAAAAACAACCCTTTCAAAAAGAGGACGATGAAGAGAAGGCAGAACCCGGAGAAAAGAAACCTTCACCCAAGGAAAAGTCCAACACTGACAAATCCAAAAAGAAAACGGGTGAAGAAAAAATCGTGGTAAAAATTGACTTTCAAAAAGTCAATGAACGTATCCGCCGGGTACCGGTGGCCGGAAAAGATTTTTCCAATCTTGGAACCGTAAAAAATTATTACTATTACATTGCCGTTGTTCCGGAAGCGCTCACGAACATTCAAAAACGAACCTCGGGACGCGCGCTTTACATGTACGATCTGAAAAAGTTGAAAGCCACCAAAGTGGCTTCGGGAGTGGCTGCCTACCGGATTGCGTCGGGACAGAAAAAATTAGTCGTGTGGAGCGGCCGCACACTTAAAATTGGACCGGTCGGAAAGACCCTCTCCAAAAGTGCAAAACCGGTCAGTTTTAAATCGGTTATTATGAAAGTGGATCGCCCGAAAGAATGGGAAGAAATTTTCGATGAGGGCTGGCGGATGGTCCGGGATTATTTTTACGATCCCCATTATCACGGTGTGGATTGGAATAAGGTGCGAAAACACTACCGACGTCTTCTGCCGTATGTCCACACACGGCGCGAACTCAGTCTTTTGATGGAAGAAATGGTCGGCGAATTGAATGCGTCGCACCAGGGGGTGCGCGGTGGCGATGTTCACAAGGTGAAAAAATACGCGGTCGCGTTGCTGGGGGCCCAGTTAAAACCCGATTACAAAGCCGGTTACTATCGGTTTACAAAGATTTACAAAGGGGATAAGGCCAACAAACGGTACCGTTCACCTCTGGACGCCGATTACGTAAAAATCAAACCGGGAGATTATCTTCTCGCGATCAACGGCCATCCGGTAAAAGCGACGGAAAATTACCTGAAATATCTGGTGGATCAAAATAAAACCAAGATTACACTCCTGACTCATTCCGAGCCTTCCAAAAAAGGGGCGATTGAGACAAAAATTTTCCCGATCGTAAATGATTATGCCCTTCGGGTCAAGGAATGGACGGACAAAAACACCCGACTTGTCGACAGCCTGAGTCACGGGAAGATCGGCTATATGCACCTGGAAAATATGGGCGGGAATGACCTGAATACCTTCAAAAAATATTTTCAGGATTACCGCTACAAAGAGGCCATTATTATTGATGTCCGCTACAATGGCGGCGGCGGAATCGATCCGGAACTGATCGACATGCTGGAACGCCGGCCCTACCAGATTACACGGGAAAGAGATTCGGAACCGGTGGAGCGACCGGACGATGGATTTTACGGCAAAGTGGTTGTACTGTGCAATGAGTACTCCTTCTCGGATGCCGAAGTGTTTCCCAATGGATTTCATGTCCGAAAGCTGGGTACCCTCATTGGAAAACAGACCCTGGGATTCGTGATCGCTGTTTCTCCCTATCCTCTGATTGACGGCGGTCAGATTCGAAAGACATTTATTGGGCTCTGGGATGTGAACGGCAATCAATTGGAAGGACGCGGCGCCATCCCGGACATTACCGTCGAAAACACACCCGAAGATGAAATCCGGGGCCGGGATCCGCAATTGCTGAAAGCCATTGAGTATCTGAATCAGAAGATCAAACGGCATCCCAGAAATTACAAGTACAAGATGCCCATTCGTCCCCGGTA
>JAADHR010000035.1 GCA_013151735.1 Calditrichota bacterium
TTTACGTATGAAGGCCTGTTGTATGCGGTCGTCGCGAAAGACCACTTCGGAAACGCTGTGCGTTTCCCCGATGTACGGTTCCAGACACCCTACCGGGTGGTCTCTTCCTACGACCGGGGGCTTTCGGCGGAGATGAAACGGCCCGATAGGGCGAAAGTGAGCGGGGGCGTAACGGCCAAACGGATCGAGTGGCCGGATGTTTCCAAAATGGGGCGTCCCGGTGAATTTTACGAGTTTCAGGGATCACCGGGCGGTTCGATTGCCTTCCCGATGGCCGTTTCCGCGTTTGGCGATTATCGGCTCATCCTGGCCAAAGTCATTCACCCCAGATTGGGAAGCGTCAGTGTGTGGGTGGACAGCCAAAAGGTCGGGCGGCTCACCTGCGGGCAAAAAGTGGGCGGGTACGTTCCTGTGGAGCAGACGTTTTACGTCCCCCGGTTGTCTGCCGGAACGCACCGATTGATTTTCCGCTTCGATGAAAACCAAAAAATTGCCATTGAAGGATTTCGCTGGCGCCATTTACCGGCCAAAGTCGATCGGTTTCTGATCACGCAAGCATTACCCGGCTATTTGCCTTCGGATCAAACCAACCTGTACCCGGTTGGAACCTCCGGTTTAAAATGGCATCCGGCCAGAGTCGCGGAAAAGGGAATCGTTCGTCTGGATGGGCAGTTAACGCCGCACGAGAATTGCCGCGCCTACGCGGTTACGGAAATTGTGTGTGAAAAACCGGTCCGCACCCGCCTGCGACTGGGAAGCAACGATGGGGCCGTCGTCTGGCTGAACCAAAAGGTCATTTTCAAAAATACCAGCAAGCGGGCCTTTAAATACAACCAGTTTACCGTTCCGATTGAGCTGAAAAAAGGAAAGAATGTGCTGGTTCTTTTGATTTCACAAGCCGGGCGCAACTGGCTGTTCAATGTGAATCTGGATACGTACGATTTTCGGTTGGAACTGCCGGATTGGAGCAGGCGGAAATAGAATCGGGTTTTTATGTGTTCGTTCCAAAAAGTCCCCGGCACTTTAGACGTGCCGGGGACCCACGAAAAGGGACCTACGAAAAACAATCTGGAAGGCGGATGAAAAAGATCGACTGTCACGTTCAAAGCTGCTGTTTTCGCGTCCGGGCTTGAGGATTCGGGATATTCTCAACTGGATGGATTCGCAGGACATTGAAAAGGCCTGGGTCCTGGCGATTGAAAATCCAGAAGAGGTGGACTACTACGTGACCTCTGAGCGCGTGCTCCGAAGCTGCCGGCCGCACGCCGATCGGCTGGTTCCCTTTTGCAATGTGGACCCCCGCCGCGGGGAACCGGGGACGTTCGACCCTGCTCCGATTATTTCCCGGTACGTGGAACGGGGAGCCCGGGGATTCGGGGAAATGCTGGCCGGTCTGGCCATTGACGATCCCCGCCAGATGAAGCTCTACGAGGCGTGTGAAAAACTGGAGATTCCGGTCCTCATTCACATCGACGGCTTTCGGAATTGGGACGATCTGGGGCTGCCCGGGTTGGAGCGTGTTTTGAAAGCCTTTCCCAGTCTGATTTTGATTGCCCACGCACTTCACTGGTGGAGTGAAATTTCCGGAGATGTGCGGGAAGAAGACCGCTCCGATTACCCCCGACGCCCCGTTGCAGCGGGGGGGCGCGTGGAAGAATTGCTGCAAAATTACCCGAATCTGTACGGGGATTTGTCGGCAAATTCCGGCCTGAATGCCCTGACGCGCGATCCCGATTTTACTCCCGGATTTCTCCGGCGCAATCAGGACAAGCTGCTTTTCGGCAGCGATCTGGTGTACAGGGGGCAACCCATTTCTCTTCCGGATGTGTTGGACAATTCAGGAGTGGAAGACGCCGTTTTGCAGAAAATCTACTATTCGAATAGCCAAAGGATTTTGCCCTGATCGTGTGAACGGGTGAAAGCCAGAGAACGGTTTAGAGGAAAAAATGAATTCCGGTAAAAACCTGACGTTTGCAATTGTGGGGGCTGGGGCTGTAGCCTCCCATCACCTGTCGGCGTTGTCGCAGGTACCCGGTGCAGAGATTCGTTCGATTGTTCGACGAAATGCGGAAAAAGCCCGGGAGATGGCCGGGAAATTTCATGTGAATTGGACGACCCGCATTGAGGATGTTTTAGAGGATCCCGAAATTGATGTAATCGACATTACCCTTCCCTCGGGGCTTCATGCTGACGTGGGTATTCTGGCGGCACAGGCGGGAAAACACGTGGTGGTGGAAAAACCCATTGACATCACCCTTGAAAAGGCGGATGCTCTGATTGAAGCCTGCGAAAAACAGGGTGTGACGCTGGCCGTCATCAGCCAGAATCGCTTTACGGACGATATGTTGAAACTCAGCGACATCCTGAAAGCGGGGCAACTGGGTCAATTGATTGAGGGAGACGCATTCGTTAAATGGTACCGCCCGCAATCGTATTACGACAGCGGGGTCTGGCGGGGAACCTGGGCTCTGGACGGCGGCGGGGCGTTTATGAATCAGGGAATTCATTTTGTAGATCTGCTTCTGTCCGTGATGGGGCCGGTGGCAACGGTATCGGCCAGAACAAAAACGGTGGCGCACCGGATCGAGGTGGAAGACCTGGGTGTGGCCATGTTGGAATTTAAAAACGGTGCGCTGGGCGTCATTCAGGCCTCCACGGCGATGTACCCGGGGCTTCCTGCGCGGCTGGATATCCACGGCACCCGTGGGACGGCCATTTTTGAAGGAAATTCCCTTTCCTTTCTGCACGTTGAAGGTCTGGCTCCGTTTTTGAAAGAGCGCGTGGATAAAGGCGGAGCAGCCGCTCCAATGGCGATTTCGGTAACGCCTTTCGTACGGGAATTTGAAGATATTGTTTCTGCAATTCGGGATCATCGTCAACCAAAGGTGAACGGACAGGAAGCCCGGCGGGCGCTTCAGCTTGTTCTGGCAATTTACGAATCTTCACGCACCGGAAAGCTCATTCGATTGTGAGGCCGAGGCCTTTTTTGAATGTTTTGTCTCAACCGGTTGTGGTCACTTTTACCTCGAAACGTGTGAAGGAAAAGGCATGCTCACGCCCATTGACTATATTCTGGTAATCATTTACGGGATTTTTGTAGCGGGGTTGGGATACTGGGCAAAGCGGCTCGTGAAAAATCCTAATGACTACTTTGCCGGCGGCAAGCGGGTTCCCTGGTGGCTGGCGGCCATTTCTCACCACATGTCCGGGTACAGCGCCCTGACATTTGTCGGGTTTGGGTCGCTGGCGTACGTCAGCGGTTTCAGCGCGTGGACATTCTTCAGCCTGCCGATTTTTGTGGCGATGATTATCGGGGCGTACGTTTGGGCCCCCCGATGGTCCCGGTTGAAGGTCATGACGCCCATCGAGTACCTGGAGCAGCGTTTTAACAACACAATTCGGCAGCTGTTCGCCTGGAGCGGTATCGGCATTAAATTTATTGACGAGGGGGCGAAACTCTATTCACTTGCCATGATTGTCCATGTCGTAACGGGCTGGCCGCTGCAGGAAGTGATTGTGGCGTGCGGAATTATTACCGTGATCTATTTGTTTTTTGGGGGATTGTGGGCCACGGTTCTTACGGATTTTGCCCAGTTTATGATTCAATTCTCAATTACGCTCATCGTGGTTCCCATGGTCTTGACGCGGGTGGGAGGAGTCAGCGGCCTGGTGGCACAAATGTCCCCGGCAAACCGCGGTTTTTTCAGCGATCAGGTCACGCCCTCCTTTCTTTTTGTGTACTTTTTTGTCATTTTACTCAGTTACAACGGGGGACAGTGGGGGCTGGCCCAGCGGTTTTACAGCATTGGCAAACCCCGGGACGCCCGGAAAGCCGCGTTCCTTTCGGCCTTCCTGTTTCTGATTTATCCTCTGGCTATTTTTATTCCGGTCTGGGCTACTCGTACCATCGTCGGCCCCATTTCGAATGGCGAACACGCCTATATTCTGGTCGCGGAGAAAGTGCTTTCGAGTATTTCTCCCGGATTTCTGGGACTATTGATTGCCTCCATGTTTGCTGCAACCATGTCGATGGTGGACACCGATTTGAACGCCCTGGCGGCCGTTTTTACAAAGGATATTTACCAGAGGACGTTTAATCAAGGCGCCAGCGATGCCCTGTTGCTTCGGGTGGGAATGATTGCTACGGCCGTGTTGGGAATGCTGACCATTGGAGCGGCCCTTCTCACCATTGAGCTGCAGGGGGCATTTAAGGCATCGGTGGAATGGTTTGCCGCCATTCTGGGCCCGGTTTCCATCCCGTTGCTGCTGGGGATGATTTACAGAAAGGCCACCTGGAAAGGGGCACTCTGGTCCTGGATCCTGGGATTTGTGACGTTTGTGTTTTTCAAATACGGGTGGCCTTCTCTCACGGGACAGTCGACCGCTTTTGCTCTGTACACGGGAATGGAGCTGTTGGTCAGCTTTGGGGTTTTTATGCTGGAAGGACAATTTTCCAAACCCGGTTCGCATGAGATCGCGCGCGTAAATGAATTCTTTGTACAGTTTGAACAAATGAACAACTAAGGAGAACCTGACGGTATGAATGAGCCATTTGCCTTTCGGATGGGAGATGTTGTTGCAATTGTGGTCTATTTTATCTTGTTGATTATCGTGGGAATCTGGACGACCAAAAAAATCAAGGCAACGGACGACTTTTTTGTAGGCGGCCGCTCCATGCCCGGCTGGGCCGTTGGATTGTCTCTTCTGGGAACGGCCATCAGTTCCATTACCTTTTTGGCTTACCCGGGTTCTGCCTTTGCGGGAAACTGGAGCCGTCTGGTTCCCGGATTTATGCTTCCCATCGCGGCTGTGGTTGGAATCATTTTCTTTGTGGATTTTTACCGCCGCAGCGGATTTGTAAGCGCGTACGAATATTTCGAAAAACGATTTGGAGGCTGGGGCCGAAGCTATGCCAGTTTTGTCTATCTGGTTTCTGCTCTCTTTCGGGTGGGATCCGTTCTCTTTTTGATGTCTCTGCCCATCCGGGTGCTTACCGGCTGGAGCCTGACGTTTACCATCGTTTTGGTCGGTGTACTGGTGACGGTTTACACGCTCCTGGGCGGTCTGGAGGCTGTGATCTGGACGGACGTGTTGCAGACGATTTTTCTGGTCCTCGGGGGAATTGTCACGTTGACGGTCGTATTTCTGGAGGTTAAAGGCGGCATTCCGGCGGTTTTGCATATTGCCTCGGAGGCGGGGAAGTTCAAAATCACCACGTCCTGGAACTGGGATCTTACCCGCGACACCTTCTGGATGTTTGCACTGACCGGGATCATCGGTAACATTCAGGAGTTTTCGGTGGATCAGGTGAAAATTCAGCGCTACGAGGCGCCCTCCTCCAGCCGGGAGGCCAAAAAGGCGGTCTGGATGGTCGGCCTGGGCTGCATCCCGATTTGGGCGCTCTTTATGTTCATCGGAACGAGCATCTGGGTGTTTTATCACGAATTTCCCGGCCTCTTGCCCGCAGGTCTTCGCCCGGATGAGGTCTACCCCCATTTTATCCTGACCCAGCTGCCGGTGGGTGTGGGTGGATTTGTTGTGGCCGCCGTCATGGCTGCAGCCATGTCCACCATTGATTCAGGATTAAATGCCGGCGCCACCGTTTTTACACTGGACTGGTACAAAAAATTCTTTGTAAAGGGAAAAGATGATAAACACTATCTGTTCACCGCCCGGATGGTGACCCTGATTCTCGGCATTCTGGGCATTCTTATTGCCTATTGGTTAACCCTTTTGAATATGAAAACCTTTCTGGATCTGGGATTTTTCCTGGCGTCGGTTCTATCAGCCGGATTGGGTGGGTTTTTCCTGCTGGGGTTTTTCTTCAAGCGAACCAATCGGCAGGGAGCCATTATAGGGGTTGCTGTCGGCGTGCTGGTTATCCTTTGGCTGACGGTAAGCAATCTGGCCACCTTTAAGGTGACGGATCAGGCCCTTCTGGACTTGAATTCGAAAGGATTACCGACAGAGGTTCTTCAAAATCTGGAAAAACTCAAGGGCAAGGAAATTCGGGGAGAAGGCCAATTTGTAAACAAGTTAGAGGATACAATTGGCAAACATCAGGCTGATTTGTACAAGACCCTGATTTTAAGAACGGCCCTTCAGTCAAGTGTATTACCCTATTCCCTGAACAGTTCCGTTCATCCCTTTATTATCAATGTGTTTGGAAATCTGACGGTTTTGCTGGTGGGATTTCTGGCCAGTCTTTTCTGGCCGGCTCCCACGGAAGAGAGTTTGAAACGAGCCACCTGGTGGACACGAAATGCGTAACCAAAGATCAAGGAAGAGAAATCCGATGAAAAGAAATTTCCTCAGGCGCCGGCCGGTTGTTTATGTGATTTTATTGAGCTTGTTCTTGATTTTGGCCTGTTCAAAAAAGGAGTCTTCAAAAATGCCGAAATCGTTGAAGGAAAAAAATCATGCTGTTATTTTGGAAGAATTTGTTTTTCAGAATCCACCGACTCCGGCGTGCCACGCCTCTACCATTGCCGAAGCGCCGGAAGGGCTGGTGGCAGCCTGGTTTGGGGGCAGGGAAGAAGGCGCTCCGGATGTGGACATCTGGGTGAGCCGCAAAGCCGGAAATCGGTGGTCCCGGCCGGTGGATGCGGCATCCGGCAAAGCCGCAGACGGAAATCGGTATCCCTGCTGGAATCCGGTCCTGTTTCAGGTTCCGGGCGGGGAGTTGCTGCTCTTTTACAAGGTAGGACCGAATCCCCGGGAATGGTGGGGAATGCTGAAAAAATCGTCGGACGGCGGTAGAACGTGGGGTCCTGCCAAACGGCTGCCGGAAGGCATTTTGGGTCCTGTCAAGGACAAGCCGCTGCTTTTGCCCGATGGGCGGCTCCTGTGCGGAAGCAGCGAGGAATTGGGCGGCTGGCGGGTACACATGGAGTGGACGCCCGATTTTGGAAAAACCTGGCAGCGAACACCTGACTTGAATGATCCTAAAAAAGTAATGGCCATCCAACCCACCCTTCTCCGGTACACAGCCGGCCGTTTACAAATCCTTTGCCGGACGAAGAGCAAGCGCATTTACCAGAGCTGGTCAAATGACCAGGGCAAAACCTGGAGCCCGCTCGCGCCCACGGATGTGCCCAATCCCAGTTCCGGGATCGATGCGGTTACCCTGAAAGACGGCCGGCAGCTTCTGGTGTACAATCCCACGGTGAGGAATCGCGTGCCCTTGTCCGTGGCCATTTCCAGGGACGGCGAGCATTGGCAGCGGGTTTTTGACCTGGAGCCGGTAACCGATCCCAAAAAGGCAAATCGGGAAGAGTATTCCTACCCGGCCGTCATTCAGACCTCCGACGGTCTGGTACACGTTACCTACACCTGGAATCGTGTGAAGATCAAACACGTGGTCATCGATCCGGAAAAAATCAGCGAATGAAAAACAAAATTGGAGAAAGGCTCTGGTCATGAAAGAAAATGATGCCCTTCAGGAAACGGTGCCAACCATCGAACCCGTAAAGGACCGTGTGCTGTCGGTGGATGTTTTACGCGGCTTTGATATGTTCTGGATTGTTGGAGGGGCCTCTTTTTTCCACGCCTTGTTTCGGCTTTTTGGCGGCAAAATTGAGCAGTGGTTCGATCCTCAACTTCATCACAGTAAATGGGTCGGGTTTCATTTCTACGATTTGATTTTCCCGCTTTTTGTTTTTATTGTGGGAATGTCAGTGGTTTTTTCGCTCGAAAAAATAATGATGACCAAGGGGAAGAAGGCGGCTTACAAACGCCTTATTCGCCGCTTTGTGCTTCTGTATCTTTTGGGGATTATTTATTACGGGGGGATGAATCATGGTTTTCAGAATATTCGTCTGATGGGTGTCTTGCAGCGTCTGGCCCTGACCTACTTTTTTACCGGCATGCTGTTCATTCATTTTCGATTAAAGGGGTTGATTATTGCATTTTTATCCCTGCTGATCGGATACTGGGCGTGGCTGTCGTTTGTTCCTGTTCCGGGATTGGGCAGGGTTTCTTTTGCCGAAGGTCAAAACTGGGCAAATTGGGTGGACCTGCATTTTCTTCCGCTTCGAAAGTGGAACGGCACCTGGGACCCTGAAGGACTGCTGAGCACACTGCCTGCCATTGCAAGTTGTATTTTGGGCGTTTTTGCGTCTCTTCTTTTGCGGAACAAGTCACTTGAACCGACGAAAAAGGCTGCCTATTTTATCGGGGGCGGCCTTGTTGCAGTTGGTTTAGGTTTTCTCTGGGGACTGCAGTTTCCAGTGATCAAAAAAATCTGGACGTCTTCCTACGTGTTGGTGGCCGGCGGGTACAGCCTGATGCTTCTCGGAATTTTATATGTCGTTCTGGATATCTGGAAAATGCAAAAATGGTCGCTCTTTCTGGTCTGGATCGGCATGAATCCGATTACAATTTACATGGGAGAAAATTTTCTCAATTTCGATGATTTGGCGAAGCGTTTTGTCGGCGGTGAATTCCAGACGATTTTGGGTCAAGGCGTCGGCCATTTGCTTGTGGCCACCGTATCGCTTTTGCTTACGCTGGCCGTGGTTCGATTCCTTTTCAAGAAGCAAATCTTTATTCGTATTTAGAGCCGGAGCGAAAAACGGGTAGGGTTGCAGCGGATGGGATTTGTCTCTTAAAATTCAAATTATTTTGGTTAGAGAGTCTTGCGCATCTTTATTAAAAATGATCCGGGACCAGTACCGGGAAAGTCCCATCTAACAAGAGGGGACTTTAATGGGGTGGTTTTAGGAAGAGAGGGGGGTAATGACGAGTGGATTGGGATCTTGATGAAATTTTGGCGTTTTGCAAGGATAAAAAAATCTCCTCTTAAGAAGGGAATTTTTATGAGGCAGGTAGGTCCAAGAGGATTAGGGCAATCAAAAAAATTTTAGTTTGACTGGTAGGCAAAGAAAAGACTGGTTTTTTACGTTCAGTTCTGGCAGCAGGAAGTCCCCTCTAACAAGAGGGGATTTAGGGGTGTGTTTTTTTATGCTGTTTGTTTACGTGAGGATTTTGAAAAAATCAGATGACACACCCCCGTCCGTCTGAGGCAGACTCCCCTCTCAAGAGAGGTATTTTGCAGGGTTGTGCTAAGAATTATGCTGGCTTTTTTGTAATATCACCATAATTTATTATGGTGAGAGATGTAACTTCCTCCGAACCTATTTTGGGAAGGTTCTTAACTTTTTTAGGGGTGGAAAATGAGCATAAGGCTTTACAATACACTTGCAAAGAAGAAAGAAAAGTTTGTTCCGCAGCAGGAAGGCAAAGTCCGTTTTTACTCCTGTGGTTCCACGGTTTACGATTACATTCATGTCGGTAATGCTCGTGGGTTTGTAACCTTTAATGTTTTTCGCTGGTACCAAATGTAATTACAAATGGGAAAAATGAAAAATATAACACACCCCTAAATCCCCTCTTAATAGAGGGGACTTTAATGGGGTGGTTTTAGGGAGAGAGGGGGGTAATAACGAGTGGATTGGGATCTTGATGAAATTTTGGCGTTTTGCAAGGATAAAAAACCCCTCTAAGGAGGGGAATTTTTGCAGGATTGTGCTAAATATAAAGAGCATATTGAGGAGGCAGAAAGTATTCGACAAATAAGGCGTAATTCTAATAATAACAAAATAATGATCTGCCGATAGTTTGATGGTTTTTTTAATCCGGTCGATAAATTTTAATTAGATGCTGTTTTGTCTCTGGTATCAAATTGAATAAAAAGAAAGGATAACTCTTATGAAGATTTTATCCGAAATAGCCGGGATAAATAGTCTCTCGGTACTTGGCTTTTTGGCAGTTGTGCTGGTGCCGTTTTTTCTCTTTTGCAGTCAAAAAATGCACGCCCCCGGCGCGCCGGAAAATTTGCGCTGTGAATACGTCCGAAATCCCCTGGGACTGGATGCCATGCAGCCCCGGTTTTCGTGGGAGGTTCAGGACACACGCCGGGGAGCCGTCCAGACGGCCTACCGGATTCTCGTAGCCACCCGAAAGGACTTGCTGAAGAAGGATCAGGGAGACGTCTGGGACAGCGGGAAAGTGGCCTCCGATCAGTCGGTACTCGTGGTTTTTGAAGGGGCGCCTCTGGAATCGGGGCAGCGCTATTTCTGGAAGGTCCGTACCTGGGATGGCGAGGGGAAACCGTCCCCCTTCAGCCAGATTGCCTGGTTCGAAATGGGGCTTCTGAAACCCACAGATTGGAAGGCCAAATGGGTGGGAAAGGCGATTCATCCCCAAAAAGTAACGCCCTGGCCCTGGAAGGATTGGATCTGGCATCCGACCCAGAAGGGAATTAACCGGATGGTTTATTTCAGAAAGGTATTTATCATTCCAAAAGATAAGCAAATTTCGAAAGCCCTGCTTCGGGCAACGGCCGACAATGCGTTCACCGCTTTTCTGAACGGCAAAGAGGCGGGAAAGGGGACAGCCTGGAACACCGTTTACGAATTTGATGTGACCCCGTCGGTCAAAACGGGGGAAAATGCTCTGGCCATCGAGGCGGAAAATACCCGTGGCGACATCTGTGGTTTGATTGCCAGTTTAAAGGTCACATTTGCGGACGGGTCCTTTTTACTGGTGAACTCAGACGGATCGTGGAAGACTTCCCAAAAAGCCCGCACAAACTGGAACGGGCTCGCCTTTAACGACCGCAATTGGCGGAGGGTGAAAGTCATCGAACCCTACGGCGGGAAAATCTGGGGAAAAGTCGATCTGAAATACGAAAACACCACCCCGCCGCGTTCCATCCGTGTGCGGAAAGAATTCCAATTGAAATCCGCCATTCGCCGGGCCCGGGTTTACGTTACGGGACTCGGCAGCTACGTCCTGTACATCAACGGAAAACGGGTGGGACAGGATGTGTTTACCCCCGGATGGACCGATTACCCCCGCCGCATCCAGTACCAGACCTACGATGTGACCGATTTGCTTCGAAAGGGAGAAAATGCTGCGGGCGCTGTCCTGGGAAACATGTGGTGGAGCAGCGGTTTGGGCTGGCAAAAGAAGGGCTTTTACAGTCACGGCCCCCTGCGATTTCTGATGCAGCTCGTGGTGGATTACAAGGACGGCCATCGGGACACGGTGGTGACGGATGAATCCTGGAAAACCCTCGATTCCCCTATTACCCAGAATTCTCTTTACAACGGGGAAACCTTTGACGCGCGGCTCGACCAGCCCGGTTGGGATCGTCCCGGATTTAAGGAAACGGGTTGGGAACCGGTGATCCTTCCGGATGCCGGACAGGCCCGGCTGGTGGCACAGCAGGGGCCGCCGATCCGCCGAACACAAGAAATCGTTCCGGTAAAAATAGCCTCTCCGGATTCCGGGGTTTACGTGTTCGATATGGGACAGAATTTCGCGGGACGCGCCCGCCTGAAAGTAAAAGGGCCGGCCGGTACCAAGGTAGTTATGAAATTTGCCGAGCTTCTTAAGAAGGACGGCACGGTTCGAACCGATAATTTGCGAAGTGCGCAGGCCACGGATACCTACATCCTGCGGGGTGAAAAATCGGGAGAAGTGTGGGAACCGAAGTTCACCTACCACGGCTACCGGTACGTGCAGGTTACGGGTTATCCGGGGGTCCCCACAGAAGAGGCTGTGACGGGTCTGGTCATTCACTCCGATGCACCTGAAATCGGTTCCTTCGCCTGTTCCAATGAGCTCCTGAACCGGGTTCAGCACAATATTACGTGGGGGCTTGCGAGCAACATCATGAGTGTTCCCACAGACTGCCCTCAGCGGGACGAGCGCCTCGGCTGGATGGGCGACGCCCAGATTTTTTCACCTACGGCCAGTTACAATCGAAATATGGCCCGGTTTTTTGAAAAATGGATGCACGATATTTCCGATTGTCAGGATCCGGACGGCGCCGTGCACGATGTCAATCCGGCGATTGTGGTGGAAAACCCGGCCAAGCCTGCCTGGGGCGATGCCGTGGTGGTCATTCCGTGGGTGGTTTACCGGTTTTATGGCGACACGCGAATTATTCGCGAAAACTACAATACGATGGTGGCCTGGCTGAACTACATGGAAAAACACAGCAAGGGTTCCCTGTACGAGGTAAAAGGCTACGGCGATTGGGTGGCCGTGGAAAAATCACCCACGGCGCCGATTGGCTCCGCCTACTTTTTTTACGACGCAAAACTGCTTTCCGAGATGGCGAAGGCCATTGGGAAACAGGATGATTCGGAACGCTTCCGGCAATTGGCTGAAAAGATCGCTCAGGCGTTTAACCGAAAGCATCTTGATCCCAAAACCCTGGAATACACCGGCGCCACACAGACGGCCAACCTGCTCCCGCTGGCCTTTGGAATTACCCCCCGAACCGAGGCGGAGGCCGTCGTGAAAAATATTGTTGCGGATGTGAAAAAACGAAAAAATCATCTTTCCACCGGTTTCCTGGGGACGGCGTACCTGCTGCCTATCCTAAGTGATTACGGGTATGCCGAATTGGCCTACCAGGTGGCCACACAAACGGACTATCCATCCTGGGGGTATATGGTCAAACACGGGGCGACCACCATCTGGGAGTTGTGGGACAGCGATAAAAAGGGACCCGATATGAATTCCCGCAACCACTTTGCGCTGGGATCAGTGGGCGAGTGGTATTTCGGTTATCTGGCCGGTATTCGCCCGGATCCCCAAAAACCCGGATTTAAGCATCTGGTTGTTGCTCCCAAACCGGTCGGAGACCTCACCTGGGCCGAAGGGCGTCTCGAAAGTTTGTACGGTCCCATTCATGTCCGATGGGAAAAACAAACGGGGCACTTTTCCCTGAAACTGACCATCCCGGCCAACACGGCGGCGGATGTTTTTGTCCCCACTTTCGGAAAATCACCGGTTACCATTCGCGAAGGGGATACTCCGCTTCTTCAGGAAGGAAAGCCGCTGACGCCACCGGCCGGGGTTCGTTTCGTGAGGATGGAAAAGGAGGCTGCTGTTTTTGAAGTCGGCAGCGGTACCTATCATTTTATTGAAGACCATCCGTAGAATGAGACAGGATGAACCGGATAAAAAATCTGTCCGGCATTAAATTTGTGACCATTCGCGGGCAAGAAAGGCCGGTTCGCCCTGTCTGAAAAACTGTGAACGGTCGCGGCGATAAATCGGGTTCATCCTGTCTAAACTAACATTCGTGAGCACTGTTTTAGGAGGTTCATCATGATGATTCGGCTGCTAATTCTTACGCTGTTTTTTTCTTTTATCCCGGTGAGAAGTCCGGCTCAAAATCACCAGAGTGCCCTGCAGATCCTCAATTTTCTGGCTTACGGAGGAATGGCTCAGCTCAAATACAAAGTGGGCGGCGAGCCCGGAGGGGAAGATCCCAATCTGGACGATTCCGGTTGGGAAACCAAGTACATCGGCTACAAATGGGATTTGCCGGAAACGAATGTCTGGTTTCGGACAACCTTCGTTGTCCCTGAGAGAATCGGCGGCTTTTCCATGGCGGGACGCACCCTGACGCTGCACCTCAATGTGGACAACGGCGGCGATGTGTACGTGAACGGGAAGTACCTGGGCAGTTTCACCTGGGCGAACGGCCACTTTGTGATTGCCAAAAATATTCAGCCGGGTCAGCGCTACGTGGTTGCCATCCGGGGGATCAATCACCCGGGTTTTGGGCAGCTGAAGGCCGCACGAATGGACATCAGCGGCATGGAGGATTTTCAGAAAAAAATCCGCGGGGAGGTGTGGAAGCTGTTTGCGGCCAAGAAGATCGCCCGGGAGTTCAGCGCAAATCCCGACTACTGGTACAAACAGGTTGATCTGGTGGCGGAACGGGCGTTTCAGAGCAAGGCCTTTCAAAAGGGGGATCAGGACGGCTTCATTCGGGCGCTGGATCGGGAAATGGAGGCCCTGCGGCCGCTGGGCGATCAGGTTCGGAAAAAGTACCACATTTACGCAGCCGGATACGCCCACATGGACCTGGCCTGGATGTGGACCTGGCGGGAGAGCATCGAGGTGGTCCATCACACCACACAATCCGTGTTGAACATCATGAAAAAATTCCCCGATTTCAAATACAGCATGAGTTCCGCTGCGGCGTACGTCTGGCTGGAAAAATACTACCCGAATTTGTTCCGGCAGGTTCAGGAAAAGGTAAAGGAAGGTCGCTGGGAAGTGATGGGCGGCATGTGGGTGGAACCGGACTGTAATCTGCCCTCCGGCGAATCCTTTGTGCGGCAGGTGCTTTACGCCAAACGCTATTTTCAGAAAAAATTGGGTGTGGATGTGAAGATCTGCTGGATTCCCGATTCCTTCGGTTACAACTGGAATCTGCCGCAAATTCTGGCGCGCAGCGGATTTGAGGGGTTTATCACGCACAAAATCAACTGGAACGATACCAACAAATTCCCCTACCGATTTTTCTGGTGGGAGGCACCGGACGGCAGCAAAATCATGTCCTACATCCCCGAAAGCGGGTACGGCCACAATCTGGTGGGTGACGATTTGATTGAATTTGCCCAACATGAACGGCAGGATCTGGGATTGGGTAAGGTGTTTGTGATTTACGGCGTGGGCAATCACGGAGGTGGCCCCACAATGAAAATGCTCGAAAATGCGGAGAATGAAATTCATGCACCGGCTTTTTTAGATGTGAAACTGGTGCGCTCCGACGAATTTTTTGATTCGATAACCCCGCAGGAGAAAGCCAAACTTCCCACGTGGGACAGCGAGCTCTACCTGGAATTTCACCGCGGTACCTACACATCTCAGGCAAAAACCAAAAAGCACAACCGGAAAGTCGGGGGCCTGGCCGTAACCGCTGAAAAAACGGCCGCGCTGGCTAGCCTTTGCGGGGAACCGTACCCCGCCGGAGATTTTGCGCACATCTGGCACACGATTTTGTTCAACCAATTTCACGACATTCTGCCCGGTTCCTCGATTAACGAGGTGTACCGGGATGCCGACCGCGAGTACGAGGAAGCCTGGAAGCTGGAAAAAGACATTGTCGACCGATCGCTGCAGGTGCTGGCGCAGCACATTGACACCCGCGGCAAAGGGGAGGCGCTGGTGGTTTTTAACCCGGAGAGCTGGGTGCGCACCAGTGTGGCAACGGTCTCGTTGGGACGATTGGAAAAAGAACGAACTTGGCACGTTTTGGATGAAAATGCACACGTGGTAGCCAGTCAAGTGGTAGAGAAGAGCCCGTTGGGAGCCAAGCTGATTTTTATCGCTCGAAATGTGCCGTCACTGGGTTACAAAATTTATCGGCTGGAGGAAGGGGCAGCCCGGGCGCCGCAAACGGACATCCGGGCGGATTCCCTCCATTTGCAAAACGGTCTTCTATCGCTGGCTTTGGATCGGAAAACCGGCCTCATTCGGTCGCTGAAGGATGTGGTAAACCAGCGCGAGGTTCTGGCCGAACCCCGGGGCAATCTCCTTCAGTTGCGAACGGTGGAACCCAACGACGCCTGGAATCTCCGGTTCAAGGGGCCGTGGATCGATCTGGACAGCGCCTGGGTAGTGGAACGGGTGGAAGCCGGCCCGGTGCGGGCAACGATTCACGTGAAGCACAGTTTTCTGGGTCCCCAGAAATCGGAGGCCTCACCGACGGAGGGGTTTCCCTCTTCCTTTTTTGATCAATATATCTCCTTGTACGCGGGGCAGCCTTACGTGGAGGTGAGGAACCACATCGAATGGTGGGAAAAACACAAGATGCTGAAGGTCGCATTTCCGGTGGCGGTTCACGCGAAAAAGGCGACGTACGAAATCCCGTACGCGACGATTGAACGCTCCACCGGGAACCGAACCTCTTTCGAAAAGGCACGGTTTGAGGTGCCCGCCCAGCGCTGGGCCGATCTGTCTCAGACCGATTACGGCGTCAGTCTGATCAACGAAAGCAAGTACGGCTACGACATCAAGGGAAATCTTATGCGCCTTTCCCTGCTGCGTTCGCCCACGGCCCCCGATCCCATGGCCGACCGCGGCTATCAGGATTTTTCTTATCTGCTGTACCCGCACACGGGAAGCTGGCGAGAGGCGGGCACGGCCCGGCTGGCTGTCGAATACAACCGGCCGCTCATTGTTTTTCGCGCCAAACCCCACAGGGGCAACCTGCCGAAGGAAAAAAGCTTTGTGCAGGTAACGCCTGAAAATGTGTTTCTGAATGTGGTGAAAAAGGCGGAAGATTCGACGTGCTGGATTCTGCGCCTCGTGGAAATGTACGGGAAAACGGCGAGGGTCACGGTTCACCTGGACCAGAAAATTGTGAGCGTCCAGGAAACCGATTTGCTGGAAAGAAAGTTGCGAGCGCTTCGGCCAGAAGGGAATGGGTTCCGGTTTGAGATCAAACCGCACGAAATCCGCACCTTTCGGGTGTGTTTTTAGGGGGAAGACGTTGCGAATGTGCAATCTGTGGGGGCAATTCATGAAGGGCCCCTGCGGGTGGTACCAAGGAAAAGAATAAATCCTTTGAGGGGTAAAAATGTAGCCGCAGGCTTCACGCCTGCGCAAGGGATAATTTTGGGCGGACTGTTTTTTTCTGCCAGGGTGTGTTACATCCCCCTGTGGTCCCCCTTCGAAAGG
>JAADHR010000036.1 GCA_013151735.1 Calditrichota bacterium
ACGATCCGGAGGATTACCAGCATGCCGTGGGCGATCCGCCGACCCAGCTTTCGCTGCATCGGAATTCACCGGGCTATCGGTTGATTCTAAACAATGTTCTTTTTCCGGCCGCTAAAAAGAAGAAACAAAAGACCTAAAAGTGATTGGTAAAAATAAAAAGTCCCCGGCACGTCAAAAGTGCCGGGGATTTTTTTGTGTTTATTCGTGAAAATTGGTGGGCAATTTTATCTAAAATTACCTTTCCGGATACGGCGGCAAATAGGGCGGCCGCTTGGGAAGTACCGGTGGCTTTTCCTTGATCTTTTTCATCAGGTAATTAATGGCGGTTTCCAGCTGGGGGTCTTTTCCCTGAACAACCAGATCGGGCCGGTTGTCGACCTCAATATCCGGTTCAACACCATGGTTCTCGATAATCCATTTGCTGTCCAATCCGTAGATGGAAAATTCGGGAATGGTCACGTAGCCGCCGTCTACCAGAGGTGTGTAACCGCGAATTCCGCGAACCCCGCCCCAGGTGCGTTTCCCAATGACCGGGCCCAGTTTGTATTTCTTGAAAAAGTAGGGGAAAATATCGCCGTCCGAAGCGGAATAGGCGTTGTCGATACAGGCCATGTACCCGTGAAACACGCGTTCCGGGATGGTGCCGTTGTCCGCATTTCGGGACATGGTCATTCCAATTAACACCCGTCGCAGCCGTTCCAGAATCATCTCATCCACAAAGCCTCCGCCGTTGTACCGGACATCAATAATGAGACCCTGTTTTCGAAGTTGCGGATAAAACTCCTTTACAAATTGATTTAATCCGTCAGCGCTCATATCGGTCAAATAAATGTACCCGATTTTTCCGCCGGATGCCTTTTCCACCTTTTTGCGATTGGCTTCCACCCAGTCGTTCTGGTGCAATTGATATTCCGAAGAGATGGGTTTGACCGTCACTTCGTGTGCACCGGTTGCCGTGGGTTTGGAGTTTACCAGCAGGGTCACGGACTGATCGGTTGTGTTTTCCAAAAGGGAGAAAATGTTTTTCTTTCCGGTTAATTTCTTGCCGTTTACGGCGAGAATGTAATCGCCGGTCTTCACATGAACGCCGGGTTCGGTCAGGGGCGACCGGACATTCTTGGTCCAGTTTTCTCCGGTGTAAATCTTTTGAATCCGGTAAAGCCCCGATTTTGAATCCACCTGAAAATCGGCCCCCAGCATTCCCACCGAGACGTGTTCGATCTTCGCCATTTCGCCCCCGCCCACGTAGGTGTGGGAATTGGCCAGTTCGCCGATCATTTCGCCAATGACGTAGTTCAGGTCAAACCGATTGGCCACATAGGGGAGCAGAACGGCATACTGGTCGTGTACCTTTTTCCAGTCCACGCCGTTCATTTTTGGATTGTAAAAGTAGTCACGCTCCAGGCGCCAGGCTTCATTGAACATCTGTTCCCACTCTTTGGGATAGTCGATGATCATCCGAAGCTTGGAGAGATCAATTTTTCCTTTTGAGGGATTGATCTTGGCGGCCTTGGCATCGGCGATGCTGTACCCGCCCTTGGTGCGGACAATCAGCTTTGAACCGTCCGCCGACAAATCATAGCCGGAAACGGGAGATAAAAGAACAGTGTCCTTTTGTTTCTTTAGATCGTAACGGTGCAGGGCCGGTTTTTCACCCGGCATCCGTCCCGACAGGCCAGAGACGGGGTACGTCACATAAAAAACCACACCTTTGGCTGCTCGCAATCCGCCAATGTTTGCCGGCGGAATGGGCAAATTGACCACGCGGTTCTGAATGCCGGTCAGGTCAATCTTCAGAGGTTTGATTTCCTTTTTGGCGGATTTGGATTTCTTTTTTGTTTTTTTCGTCTTCTCTTTTTTGGGTGATTGAATAGCCGCTTCATCACTCTTGGGTGCAAAGGGAGAAAGAGAATCGGCCTGCAGGGTAACCAGATAAATTCCGGCGGTTTTCAGGTACGCATAGTTTCCGTCAAAATTACCCAGGTACGCGTTATAGTTGCGCTGGGAGAGAAAAAACAAATAGTGCCCTTGGGGGTCAAAAACGGGGCCGGAATCGAAGGTAAAATCCGTTGTAACCGGTGTGATCTTTTTTGTGGTCAGAGAATACAGGAAAATGGAATAGAAGTGGTTTTTTTCGGGCTTGGCGTAGGCCAGCCATTTGCTGTCCGGGGACCAGGTGTACTGGCGGATTTCCCATTCGATGGCCTGATCCACCAGAACAGGGGTTTTCTTGTGAATGTCCACATAGTACAACCGATGGTTTTTATCGGCGTAGGCCAGCTTTTTGCTGTCCGGGGACCAGACGGGTGCAAAGCGGAAACAGCAGCCATCCGTCGTGATGCGAATCTCCTTTCCCTTTCCGTCCTGAGGCCGAATGTAGATTTCGTCTTCCCCCGTACGGTCGGATACGTAAGCCACCCATTTTCCGTTCGGAGACCATGTTGGGTATTTTTCGTGAATGCCGGATGTTTCGGTCAAATTTCGGGTGTTTCCCTTTTTGGCAGGAACCGTGAAAACGTCGCCGCGCGCTCCAAACAGGGCCCGTTTCCCTTTGGGTGAAAGGCTGTAGGAACGGATGTAGCCCTTTACGTTTTCCCAGTGCGGGCGTTTTTCAACCCGGTCGCCGGGAACGAAGATGGTTAGTTTTTGAACCTTGTTTGTGTTTAAGTCCAGAGTGTAAAGAAAGCCGCCATTTTCAAAAATAATGGTGTTTCCGCCGATGCTGGGCCAGTTGACATCGTAATCCTTAAAGTGGGTGAGCTGTTTAATTTGTTTTGTACCCAGGTCGTAGCTGTAAAGATTCATCCGTTGGTTGGGGCCGCGGTCGGAACCAAAGTAAATCTTGTTTCCGCGCCACATGGGGTAGGTGTCGGTTCCTTCATAGGTGGTTAGCCGCTGAGTCGAATTGGATTTAAAATCGTACAACCAGATGTCCTGGGCCATTCCCCCCTTGTAACGTTTCCACGTGCGAAAATTCCTGAAAATTCGATTGTAGGCAATTTGGTTACCGTCGGGTGAAAAAGCCGTGAGTCCGCCTTTGGGCAGCACCAGTTTTTCCGGAAGTCCGCCATTTAAACCGACCTTGTAGAGCTGGCCGAACCAGTCATTGAAGGTGTTTCGACGGGATAAAAACAAAAGATGCTTTCCATCCGGAAACCAGTCGATAACCTGATTGTTGGGGCCCATTCGAAGCGGCATGTGGGTAACATCCGCCGTAAAGGTTAATTGTTTGGGAACACCTCCCTCTGCAGGAATGACGTAAACGTTCATATTGCCGTCATATTGTCCGGTAAAGGCGATCCAGTTGCCATCGGGCGAAAATTTGGGGAAAAGCTCAAGCCCCGGGTGAGACGTCAGTTTGCGGGCCACCCCGCCCTGACTGCTGACTCCCCACAAATCTCCGGCATAAACGAACACCACCTGATTTTTGTAAATATCCGGAAACCGAAGCAATCGTCCCTCCTGTTGAGAGGCACGGGATTGGAAACTGAAGGCCAAAATGACCAGGAAAATCACTGCTGCAACCAACCGATGTTGTTTCATGGAAACCTCCTTTTTTAATACGCTCGTGCAAAAGCCAAATCAGTCATTTGAAAACACCGGAACTGTTTCATGGTTTTGGGCTGAGAGACCATTTGCGATGGGGCACGCATTTCATAAATGTGTCAGACAAGTCGTTGAATGGTGTCGCCGTTTGGAACCCCTAAAATTGGAATCCGGCAGAAAAATAGTAGGTTTTTTGATTCAGAGAATTCTTTCCGTAATGAAAAGAAAAGCTGCCCAAAATAGATTCCAATGAGACTCCAACCCCCTGTCCAAAGATAAAGTCGTCTCCGCGAATGGGCGCCATGCTGTTCTTCCAGAAAGCTCCGGCGTCCTCCCGATAAGAAATGTACGTATTTAAATGAGATTTGATCGGAAGTAAATAGCGAATTTCAAAGGACGTGGTTAAGAACCGACGGGCGCGGATTTCATCTTCCCGAAATCCATAAAAGAAATCTTCGCCTCCCAGTTGAAACATCTCCTGAAAGGGAGTGACTAGATCAGCGGTTCCCCAGATCATTCTGGGATGAAGGGTCAGGCGTCTGAAAAACGTAAAGTACTCCTCAGTTTGGGAATAAAGTTTGGAAAAAGCAATATCGTTTCCCAGGAATTGACCAAAAACTTCGTAGTAGAAATTGTAATATTTGCCTTTTGTGGGAAAGGGCATTTTGTTCCGTTCGTCAATAATCGTCTGCATCCGAAGCCCCACTTCTCGGGTTTTGATGATCGGATAACCGGAGCCGAATACCTGCCGAAGGGCGATCTCATCGGCGCGGAGGGCCAGAGACGCCGTGCCCAACCGTTTGACCTGCCGGCCGAAGGAATAGTAAAATCCCGTCCGCCGCTCCTGGTATTCCCCTGCAATATTCCCACGCCTGAAGGTGTAGTGCTTAATTCTGGAATAATGAACATTGGCACTGGATGTTAAATAGGTTTTAAAGATTCGGTCGTTCTGAAAAATAAGCTGGGTGGTCAGGTTTCGCTTTCCCACAATTTGGGAAAGCGCCACACGCCCACCAAATCCCATAAAATTCTGATCAGAAAATTCGAATAGTAATTTTAAGCGTCGATCCCGATCGTACCGATAACTCTGGCTGAATCGAAGGTGCGGTTTTTCCTGAACCCGGATCGTCAATTGCAACCGGTCGTTGACCCAGTTGTATTCGATTCGAACACGATTAAAAAACCCGAGGCTGTATATATTGGTCAGACCTTTTTGAATGACCGGTGCGTAAAAAATGTCCCCTGCCTTAGAGGGAAATTCCCGAAGAATAACCCAATCCTTTGTGCGGGCATTTCCTTCGACTTTGATGGTGTCGATTCGCCCCTCACGAATAGTGAGACAGAGTGCATGTGAGAGAGAGTCGAAACGGATCGATTGAATGGTTGCCAGCGAAATCTGTTTTTTTCGATAAAATCGAATAATGGCTTCGCAGTTCTTTTCCCAGACTTTCCAATTAATGGGCTGTTGAAGCGAATACGTGGCCTGTTTCAGAAGAAGGGAATCGGGGAAAAGTGTGTTTCCCGTAAATCGGACCTGCATCAGAATGGGGTTTGCCGTCCTGTGGATTTCCAGAATGGTCTGATCGGACTGGCGTGTTACCCGAGCCCAGACATCTTTCCAGAACCCCTCCCGGTAAATGGTCTCGATGAGCTGTTGGATTTCAAATCCTGTCCAGAGCCTCTGATGAAACGGAATGATCTTTTTATCAGAAGGCAGCTGGGTTTCGGTGGTTACGCGGTCGATGGAGAACAGCCGATTTTGGATTCCCGTAAGACGTTGAAGAAGCTTTTTCTTTATAATGGGTATTACTTTCCACGCGGCCTTTTCACCCGCCCGATAGGCCTGTTCCGGATTTGAAAAATCGGTGTTTGTTCGGTTTCCCAGATTGGGGCGAACCACCACATCGGCCTGGCGTAATTGTTCTTCCCGTTGAGGGAATTGCATGATGGTGGTAACCTGATCGGCAATTTCCCAGGGAGCGGTCATATTTTTTACGGGACGCAAGGGAGAGGTTACGTCGGAGGCGATGACAATATCCGCCCCCAAAGCCTTGACATCGGTTACAGGGATATTTTCGACCACGCCGCCATCGACCAATAAAAAGGAGTCCTTTTTTACGGGCTGAAATAAAAGCGGAATCGTGGCACTGGCCTGCATGGCAAGCGCCAGATCACCCCGGTCGAACACCACTTTTTTTCCATAAACCAGATCGGTCGCTATTGCCCGGAAGGGGTACTTGAGTTCATCAAAGGAATGAATGGCGTGATAAGGGGCTTGAAGAATAACCTTGGAAAGCTCGTCGTACAGGCGTTGTCCGGGAGAAACCGCCGAAGGAATGGCCGGCCTGAAATTTTTAAAGTAGAGTCGGAAGAAATAACGATCGCTGGTCTGTTTAAGTGAAAGAAAAAGGGCCGTGCGTTGCGGCTGGTCTCTTAGAATGTTTTCCCAGTGAATTCTTTGGGATATGTCCAGGATTTCATCCGAAACATATCCGGACGCGTAGAGTCCCCCGACAATGGAACCAATACTGGTGCCGGTAATCATGTGAATGGGAATGTGGTTTTCTTCGAAAACCTTCAGTACGCCGATATGGGCCAATCCCCGCGCACCGCCGCCCGAAAGGGCCAGGCCCACGTGGGTTTGTTTGAGCCGCGGCCACAAATATAATCTATTTTGCGAGTGAAGCGGGTCGAACTGCAGATGAAATTCAGCCAGCTCCCCTGAGAATAAAGGCGGGGCTTGCCAGAAGAGGGCCATGCCCAGAACGAAGACTGCCGGAGCATACAAGATGGTTTTAAGGTTTTGCTTCATGGACTAAATTTTAATCATTTTAAAGATTAAAATCAAGATAATTTGCAGTTGATTTTTCGGGAAAAATTGATTATACTATATCCCATTGAAAAGATGGATTTTTGCGGATAAAATCCATCTTTAATTTTTTGGAATAAATGGCTTAAAGAAAAAGAGGAGTTTTTTTATGGCACGTGTTTCCGTTCTGTATCCCATATTTCGCAATCAGCAGCAGGTCTTGCGGGATTTAGCTACCCTTCACGATCAAACAAAGGATTCATTCGAATTGGCCGTGTTGGACCAACGTGATGAAAAAAAAGAGGATTTTAAGACCCGCGTGACCCAGCTTTTTCCAGATGTAAAATGGATGGAAAAACAATTCAAGAACATTGCGGAAATGATGAACTTTGGTTTTGAACAAACCTCTGGAGACCTTTTTATTTACATGCCTCCGAATATCGGGTTCAAGCCGAACCTCGTCCAAAAATATCAAGAGGCCTTTCAATCCTCCGAAAAACCCGGGATGATTTTTTCCGATTATGAAGAAGTTTACCCGGATGGGAAGATTGAGGAAAAACATCTTCGGGATTACGATGGCGATATTACCGAGCGAGGCAATTATGGCTACGTGCGGGGCTATGCCCGGAAAGCGGCAGAGAGTGTTGGCTTTTACGATGAACGCTTTAATCGGGCAGAAGAATACGATTTTCGATTGAAGCTCTCGGAAAAATTTGATTTGATCCGTGTGCCGGACATTCTGTACGATGTGTTTATTTCCACCGAGGAAGCGGCCGAGAAAACAAGTGTGGGCGCCTCGAAACTTTTTTATCCGGGTGAAGGCAAATACGGCGGTTTTTCCTATTTGTTTTACGACAAAGAAGAAGAGCAGGAAATTGAGCGGGCCTTTTACGAATACCTAAAGCGAATCGGAGCCTATTTGACACACGAAAATGAGGAGGTGGTTTACGGGCCTGACGAGACATTCTCTCCCATGGTCAGTGTGATTATTCCGGTCTACAACCGGGCAACGTTTATCGGAAAGGCCATTGATTCGGTTTTAAATGGAAATTACCAGGATTTCGACATTATTGTTGTGGACAATGGTTCCACGGACAATACCGTCGAGGTTGTGGAATCCTACGTTAAAAAGGACCCGCGGGTTCGGCTGATCAAGAATGATAAAAATATCATTGGTCTTTCACTCAATCTGGCGGTAAATGCCTCCACGGCAAAATATATCTCCCAATTGGATTCCGATGACGAGTACACGCCCATTACCCTGGAAGCCATGGTTGGACATCTGGAGAAGCATCCAAAATGCGGCCTGGCCATTTCCTATTATGAATTGATTGATGAAGAAAGCAACGTTCTGGAGGAATTCGGAATTATTAAACATCTGGAATACAATCGGAACAATATTCTTCGCGTGGATGGTGCGGGTGCTGTGCGGACCTGGCATCGCAAGGTCATTTTGGAAATGGGCGGTTTTGATGTGGAACATTTTGGGAATTATGGTGAAGACTACGATCTGGTACTGAAGGTTTCGGAGAAATACGACGTGTGCCGCGTGCACGAGGTGTGCTATCGGTACCGGCGGCATGCAGACAATACCGATGTCAAGCGGAAACCGGAAATGAAAATTTACAACAAGACCCTGGCCCGCAAAATGGCCATTCAGCGCCGAATTGCAATCAATAAAAAATTGGGTCTTGCATAATCCGTTGACTTCTTCTTCTGCACTTCGGTTTTGGGTGTTATCTGCGCTGTTTGCGGCACTTACGGCCGTGGGCGCTCAAATACGGCTCCCGATGATTCCTGTGCCGGTCACCCTGCAAACCCTGTTTGTGTTTCTGGCCGGGGGTTTTCTCGGGGCTCGTTGGGGAGCCATCAGCCAATTGTTTTATCTTTTCCTCGGATTTGCGGGGCTTCCGGTTTTTGCCGGTGAGAGCGGTCCCATGGTGTTTTTATCTCCCACCATCGGGTATCTTTTGGCCTTTCCTCTGGCCGCTTTGTTTTGCGGGGTTTTCATCCACCGGGGGGCTGAAAAATCGTGGGGTTATTTGCTCCTCATTTATTCCACGAGCGCTCTTCTCATTCTGAGCCTGGGAGTGGCGGGCCTTTATCTGATTCAAGCCCTCTATTTGAAAACCGTTTTTACGGTAACCCAACTGTTCGTGACGGGACTGATCATTTTTTTGCCGGGAGAGCTGTTGAAGGTGCTGCTGTCGGCCTGGCTGACCCGGCGGCTGGGTCGCCATGCTCTGGCCGGGGGCCTGAGTATAAAAAATTTTTGAGAAAAAGAAAAAAGTACTTGCTTTTTTTGAAAAAATTTTGTACACTTAAAACCAATTAGAAAAAAAGGATTCATTTGAATGTACCGTAAAACCGAACAAACTCTCGCTTTTTTGAACGCCAACTGGTGGTGGGGTTGGAACGTGAACGATAGGAAAGCGGGCGGCCGTTCGGTGTAAAAACACCATACAATTTCTCAAATCATTTAAAAAGCCCGCTAAAGTTAGCGGGCTTTTTCAGTTTTAAGAGTCTCACGCGAAAAAGGAAAGGAAAGAAACCATGAAACAGTCGAAAATCATTTTGAGCGAATCCGAAATGCCGCAGCACTGGTACAATATTCAGGCAGATTTGCCTGAACAGGCCCCGCCTCCCCTGCATCCGGCCACACACAAGCCGGCCGGCCCGGACGATTTGGCGGCCATTTTTCCAATGGAACTCATCAAGCAAGAGGTGTCTTCGGAACGGTATATTCCTATTCCGGACGATCTGCTGGAAATTTACAGCCTCTGGCGTCCCACGCCCCTGGTGCGTGCGTATCGGCTGGAAGAATTCCTGGGGACGCCCGCAAGAATCTATTTCAAAAACGAAAGCGTGAGCCCCGCAGGCAGCCACAAACCCAACACGGCTGTGGCACAAGCCTATTTTAACATGAAAGAGGGCAATCATCGGCTGGCGACGGAAACCGGAGCAGGCCAATGGGGAAGTGCCCTTTCCTTTGCAACCAGCCTGTTCGACATGGAGTGTGTGGTGTACATGGTGAAAGTAAGCTACCAACAGAAGCCCTTCCGAAAATCTCTTATTCACCTCTGGGGCGCTGAAATTTACGCGAGCCCCTCGGAAAACACCGAGTTTGGACGAAAGGTTTTGGAAAAAGATCCCAACAGTTTAGGCAGTCTGGGTATCGCCATCAGTGAGGCCATTGAAGATACGGTCACGCACCCGGGCACCAAATATGCACTGGGAAGCGTTCTGAATCACGTTTTGCTGCATCAAACCATCATCGGCCAGGAGGCCAAAAAGCAGTTTGAGCTCATTGGTGATTATCCGGACACAGTAATCGGCTGTGTGGGCGGAGGAAGCAATTTTGCCGGTCTGGCGTTTCCGTTCTTGCAGGATAAGATCAGCGGTAAGAAAAAGGACATGAAAGTTCTTGCGATTGAGCCGGCGTCCTCACCCAGCATGACCAAGGGGTATTATCGCTACGATTATGGAGACTCGGCCGGTATGACCCCTCTGATGAAAATGCACACCCTGGGCCACAATTTTATGCCTCCCGGGATTCACGCGGGCGGTCTGCGCTACCACGGGATGGCACCCCTCGTCAGTCTGACGAATAAATTGGGTCTGGTGGAAGCCCGCTCCTATCATCAACTGGATACCTTCAAGGCCGGAATCGATTTTGCACGAACCGAAGGCATTGTTCCTGCTCCTGAGACCGATCATGCCATTTTGGCTGCCATTGACGAAGCCATGAAATGCAAGGAAACCGGTGAGGAAAAAGCCATTCTCTTTAACTTCAGCGGACACGGACATTTCGATATGGCCGCCTACGACGATTATCTTGCAGGGAAATTAGCAAATTACGCCTATCCGAAGGAATTGATCGAAGAAGCCATGAAAGATGTTCCCGTGATTGATTAAAACCCTCCAGGACTCCGGAAGTTCTTTCAGGACTTCCGGAGTTTTTAATTCACCCCCTATTTTATTCTTGAAATTTTGGAAAATATTGCCTAAATTTATGGGACGTATTTTTAAAGTATTTTAAATTTATAGGGCTAATAAATAAATATTTTAAAAAATGAATGTGAGGAGTCCTGCATGGAATCGTACATAATCGGCGTCGATGGCGGCGGAACCAAAACCCACGCCGTTTTTGTTTCGTTGGATGGACGAATTATCGGGCAGACGACCGTTGGAGCATCTAATTATCAGCAAGCGGGTAAGAGCGGTATTCAAACCGTCTGTCGGCAAATTCTGGAAGAGGCTGAAAAAAAGGGCATCTCTCAAAATGCCATTCAGCGATGGGTTCTGGGTCTGGCCGGGGCGGGTCGGCCTGCCGATCAAAAGGCCGTCAAGGAAGCGGTGGAAGAGCTTGGGTTTAGAAACCGCGTAACCGTAGAAAGTGACGGCTATATTGCTCTGATGGGCGCTTTTGTTGGAGAATCTGGAATTATTCTGATCGCCGGAACGGGTTCGATTTGTTACGGTCTAAACACGCAGGGTGTGATGACTCGTTCGGGTGGCTGGGGCTATCTTCTCGGAGATGAGGGAAGCGGGTATTTTATTGCCAATCAGGCCCTCATCGCAGCCTTAAAGGATCTGGACGGCCGCGGCCAAAAGACCATTTTGCGCCAAAAATTGGAGTCCCTTTTTGATGTTGCCACCATTGATCTTCTGGTGCCAAAAATTTACACGGGTGAACTAAAGAAAGAGGATATTGCCGGGCTCGCTCCGATGGTTTTTCAAACGGCGGCTGAAAACGATGCCGTTGCAAAGGAGATCATCGAGCGGGCGGGACGCGAATTGGGAAAGATGGCGGTTGCCGTTGCCAAAAACCTCCGTCTTGATGGTGAAACCATTCGGCTGGCTCCCATCGGGTCCGTCCTTGAAAATCAGAAGGAGGTGCTCCAACCGTATATTGAGACCGAACTGCACGCCGTTTCTGATTCGGTTATTTTTCAGGATCCGCACTATCCGCCGGCAATCGGGGCCGCAATTGCTGGTTTGAAAGAAGAAAAAATCAAATTATCTCTGGAACTTTTGGAAAATATTTCGACATCTTATGAGTCTTTACAGGCGGTTTGAGAAAAACACAAAAGAAATAATCGGACTGATGTCCGGCACCTCTTTGGATGGATTGGACATGGCGCACGTTCAGGTTTCCGGACAGGGCCTTCAAACCCAATTTTCATTGAAAGCCTTCCAGACGATGTCCTATTCCCCCAGGATCAGGGAATTGATTCTGCATTGTGCGGCTCCGGAAAAAGGGAGCACCGCCTGCGTCAGTCAGCTTAATTTTTTTCTTGCCGCTCTGTGGGGCGAATATGTCCTTGATTTCCTCAAAACAAATGCGATTCCTCCACATACAATTGATCTGATCGGTTCCCACGGGCAGACCATTTACCACCAACCCGGTCCGGTAGATGTTGCCGGACAAAAGGTGCGTTCCACCCTTCAAATTGGTGATCCCAGTGTCTTGGCCAAGCGTACCGGCATTCCGGTGGTTGGAAATTTTCGGGTTGCAGACATGGCTTTGGGTGGCGAGGGGGCCCCGCTTGTGCCGTATGTGGATTTTTTGCTGCTTCGCAGTTCTTCCAAAAATCGAGCGATTCTTAACATTGGAGGAATTGCAAATGTGACCCTTTTGCCCAAAAATGCAAAAAAGGAAGACGTATTCGCATTTGATACGGGTCCCGGAAATATGCTGATTGATGCCGTGGCCAAAACGTATTTCCGTCAGGATTTTGACCGGAACGCGGAGCTTGCGCGGCGGGGAAGGGTTTCGCGGGACGTGCTGCAAGCCTTACTGAAGGATCCGTTCATTCAACGGACTCCTCCGAAGTCAACCGGCCGACGTTATTTTGGGGCAGAGTTCCTGAAGAAAATCAAAGACGTAGCAGAAAAACACCACCTTACGCCGTATGATTTGTTGGCAACGGTGACACAATTTACGAGTGAGTCAATTGTGTTTTCGTACAGGCAGTGGATTCGGCCGCGGGCAGAGGTGGATGAATGGATTGTGAGCGGGGGCGGCGCACGAAACCCAATGATTTTAGAGGAATTGAGAAAACAGCTTCAACCGGCAAACGTCATTTTGTCGGACGATGTTGGACTTCCCGGAGACGCAAAAGAAGCCATTGCCTTCGCCATTTTGGCGAATGAATTGGTTTCCGGCCAGCCGGGCAATTTGCCCTCTGTGACGGGTGCCAGCCGGGAAACACCGCTTGGTGTCCTTTGTTTTCCGTAGGCTGAATGGAATAGGATGCATGTAACATAATTGCACAAAAAGGAGGAATCTTATGAATGTTTGCATTTTTGAAGATGACGTAACTGTAAATTTTGCTCCCCTGAGCCACTTGCGGCCAGTGTATGATTTGCGTTTTGGTATTCGAACCCTTCGCGAAAAAATCGTTCAAACGCTTCCGGAGGATTCGCGTATCTCGCTTCTTACACGGGAGTATTTAAAGGACCTTTTGCAGGAACAGAACCCTTCCCTAAAAGTCAACCGGATCCCGGATGCGGACACACTTTTTGTAAACGGCCGGGTTTTGATGACGCCTGAACTGGCTGCGGAGGTTAGTCGTAAGGAAGCGGCTCTTTACGTTTCAGAAGGAGCTGTTGTGGCGGCTTTTGTGCCTCGGGACAAACTGTCTGCATTAAAAGGAAAAGAGGGGCGGCTGCTTTCACGGGCTGATTTTCCTGATCTGCCGGAAAAAACCGTTTCGGCCACGCTCTTCAAATACAATTTTGAGCTGATTCTGGGAAATGCCGATGAGATTACCCGTGAATTCAATCTCTTCGGAAAAGGGGGACAGATTCTGGGAAAGGTTTACGACGGAGCCACACTTTTGAACAAGGAGAATATTTTTATCGACGAAGGCGCGTTTGTGAAACCGGGAACTGTCCTGGACGGCGAGGAAGGTCCCATCTACATCGGAAAGGGCGCAAAAATATTGTCCAATGTGACCATCGATGGTCCCACATTTATTGGCGATAAAAGCCTTGTGAAAACGGGAGCCTATCTTTACGACGGGGTTTCCGTCGGTGAAGTCAGCAAAATGGGCGGGGAAGTGGAAGCGTCGATTATTCATTCCTATTCAAACAAACAACACGACGGTTTTTTGGGCCACGCCTACCTGGGGCAGTGGGTAAATCTGGGATCCGACACGAATAATAGCGATCTTAAAAACAATTACAGCAATGTTAAGGTCTGGGTAAACGGAGAATTTGTGGATTCCGGATCGCTGTTTGTCGGTCTGACCATGGGGGATCATTCCAAGGCAGGAATCGACACCATGTTTAATACGGGAACGGTTGTGGGCATCATGTCCAACGTTTTTGGGGCCGGATTTCCGCCCAAATTTATTCCGTCATTCTCATGGGGCGGCGCGGACGGGTTTGTCGTCCACAAATTGGAAAAGGCCATGGAAACAGCCGACAAGGTCATGAAACGGCGGAATCAGAGCGTAACGCCGGCTCTTGAAAAGGCCATTCGTGAAGTCTTTCGGTTGACCGAAAACGAAAGAGCATCTCTTAAATAGGTCGAAAAAATCAAACAGAAAAAGAGGAGGTACAACGCATGTTAGTTATCCGAAAAGAAACCTACGAGGAAATGAGCGTAGAAGGCGCTAAATTAGTTGCGGCTCTCATTCGAAGAAAACCCGACGCCGTGATCGGATTTGCCACGGGGAGCACTCCGCTTGGAATGTACAAAGAATTGATCCGGCTCCACAAGGAGGAAGGTCTTGATTTCTCAAAATTGACGACATTTAATCTCGATGAATACGTGGGGCTGCGCCCGGAGCATCCGGAGAGTTACCACTATTTTATGTGGGAAAATCTGTTTAAGCACGTGAATGTCAATCCCAGTAAGGTCCATATTCCTATGGGAATGGCAGACGATATTGATGCATTCTGCGAATGGTATGAAGAAAAGATCAAAGAAGCGGGCGGAATTGATCTTCAGATTTTGGGAATTGGCGGTAACGGCCATATTGCATTCAATGAACCCGGCTCCTCTTTGGGCTCCAGAACCCGCATTAAGACACTGACAGAAAAAACCCGTAAAGACAATGCCAGGTTTTTTAACAACGATATGAGCCAGGTGCCAAAATATGCCATCACAATGGGGATCGGGACGATTATGGATGCGCGTGAACTGGTCATGCTGGCCAACGGTCCGAACAAAGCGGAGGCCATCAAAATTACGGTTGAAGGGCCCATTACGGCGATGGTTCCGGCTACAATCGTCCAGATGCACCGGAAAGCAACCATTATTGTGGATAAGGAAGCCGGTTCCAAATTAACGGGTGAATACACCGGTTAATCCAAATATTGAGTCGAAACATCAAAAAAGGCGAAGACATTCTTCGCCTTTTTTATTTGCATCCGGGGTGATAAATTTTTACTTTGTAACAAACCGGGTGCACGACGTGGCATCCATCAATTTCATTCCAACGCAAAGCCGGAAATAGACGGTGTTAATGAGGCTTTATTCGATCTTATTAAATCCAGAAAAGAGGAGCCATGGAAACAGGTATCATAATTTTGAGATGGATTGGATGGGTGATCTATTTTCTCAGCTTTATATTTTACATCCGTTATTTTCAGGAACAGCGGAAGGACTTGGCCAAACCGGCCACATTTTTTTTGATTGCAGGGGTCTTTGTGCAGGCGATCGCCCTTTTGTTGCAGTGGGAAATGGAAGGACATTTTCCGATTGTAAGCGTCGGAGAAGCGACCTTTACCTGGATGTTCTTTTTTGGCCTTCTGTATCTTATTCTTGAAATTCGATTGAGAGAACAGGCGTTTGGTGTTTTTATTGTGGGGCTGATGGTCACATTTATCATGATATCGAATCTTTTACCGCTTCATCATGGTCCGCTGCCCACATTTTTTCAGGACAAAACCATTCAGGTTCATATCCTCCTGATGCTCTTTTCCTACACGGGATTCACCATTGGCTTTATTGCAAGTGTGATGTATTTGCTTCTTCTGAAAGAACTTCGCGAAAAAAATCTGGGGTACTTTTATTCCAGACTTCCCGCCTTGGAGCTTCTGGACAAACTGAGTTTAGAGTCGATTTATATCGGATTTATCTTTCTCACCGTGGGTATCCTGATTGCCCTCTCATTGGGATCAAAATATCTGACGCACGCCTGGTATCTGGATTCAAAAATTGTAAGCGTTTTTATAACCTGGATCATTTATGCCGTTTATCTGGGAACACGGTGGTTTCTGAACTGGCAGCCGCGAAAGTGTGCGTACATTTCCATTACAGGGTTTAGCTGGATTATCGTCTCATTTATGATTATGACGACTCTTTTTTCAAAAGTCCATGCGTATTAGGGGGGGTAACGATGACTCCGGAAATAATAACCGTTGGGATAAAACTCCCCTGGATTGAGGACGACGAAAAACGAAAAGAGATTTTTGCCCTCAACTTTAGAAAGGTTCTTCAAAAAGTTAGAGCCAACATTCCTTTTGAAGAAGCCATGCTCTTCCGAACGCCGTTTCATTTTGAAGCCATTTTCGTAACGGAAGCCATCGATCCCACCGTTCAGGCTGCAGAAAAAGTGGTTCGCTCTCTTCTGCCGGGACTGGCCACGCTTCCGCAACAAATCTTTTTTGTCTGGGAACGGGGAGAAGCCATCCGCCACTTTTTTGAGGTTATGCTCGGAGTGGGAACGCCTATCGTGGGAGATGTGGTTTTTTTGGAGACGGTGAAGGAAGGATACACACAGTGCCTTGAAAAGGAAATGACCGGGCCGGTTTTGACCCGGCTGTTTCAGAAAGGAGTGGCCATCTACAAAAACCTTTCCAAAAACACGGCCTTTTTGGCCGGCGCTGTTACGCTTGAAGGAGCGATTCGTGAACTGGGTGGACAGATTTTCGGGGATTCTCAAAATATTCACATCGCCTTTGTTGGAAACTCAACCGAAACCCAGCAGTTGATTACGTATTTTCGGCAAACGAGGTTTGGGACGATTCATAAATTTAGCCTGGGATCTGAATTTTCGCCAGAGGCTTCAGGGGAAAGCGCACGTGAGAATCATGTGGATATTCTCATCAAAACGGATGAAAAGGCCTTACCAGAGGATTTGAAACAGGCCGTGTCCGAGCAATTGAAAATGCGTCGCGGGGTTCCCCTGTTATTAATTGATCTTTCTGAAAACCCCGGTTCTCCCCTGAAACACGAGTTGCTTTTATGCTATTCACGCAGGGATCTGGAAACCCTGATTCAAAGGAATTTTAGGGAACGCGAAAAAAGCGTGCCGGGGCTTTTAAAACGTCTGGAAAAGGATGTGAGAGAATTTATTTCGTGGCAATATTCCAGAGAACGGTTCGAATTCTCCGGGATCATCGGACGGAGCCGCAAGCTCCAACAGGTTCTGGAAACCATTGCACGGGTTTCGGCGACCCATGTAACCGTTTTGATTGAAGGAGAAAGCGGCACCGGGAAGGAATTGGTGGCCCGGGCGATTCACCAAAACAGTCCCAGAGCCGGAAAGCCCTTTATCGTTGTAAACTGTGCAGCTATTTCCGAAACACTTTTGGAGAGCGAACTTTTTGGGTACGTGAAAGGCGCATTTACCGGGGCAACCTCACAGAAAAAGGGGCTTTTTGAGGAAGCCGACCAGGGAACCATTTTTCTGGATGAAATCGCAGAAATGTCTCCGGCAACCCAGGCCAATATTTTGCGGGTCATTCAGGAGGGAGAGGTTCGCCGGGTGGGAAGCACACAAACCATTAAAGTGGATGTGCGGGTTCTTGCAGCCACCAACAAAGATTTAAAAACACTGGTTAAGGAACAAAAATTTCGTGAAGATTTGTACTACCGGCTAAAGGTTATGCATATTGTTGTGCCGCCCCTGCGGGAACGGCTGGAAGATATTCCCGAGCTGGCTGAGTATTTTGTAGAAAAATACAGTCAGAAAAACAAAAAGCATATTCTTGGAATGACGGAAGAGGTATTAACCCTGCTCAAACTGTACCCCTGGCCGGGAAATGTGCGGGAACTGGAAAACGCCATGGAGCGGGCGGTTATCATGACGATTGGACAGCACATTACGCCGAGTGATTTGCCTCAGGAAATCCAATTTTTTTCCGAGAAAATGCAGGCCGACGCCTCCCGCTGGCCCACGCTTTATGATGTCGAAAAACAGCATATTTTGAAAACACTGGAATATGTGGACTGGAATCTGGGAAAGGCCACGGAAATGCTCGGAATCAGTCGGGCCACCCTCTGGCGAAAGCTGAAAGATTACGGTATTCAACAGAAGGACACGCGCAACAATGGCGTGTAGGAAAAGGTTCTGACGAAATGATTTTATTGCATCGGAAACCACCCTTGCCACAGCCCCGGAGCCACCGGACAAAAAAGCGGCAAAAGCGGATCAGCCGCGTGTAATCCGCCAAAAATTTTTGCTTTCTGCGGAAAAAAACACTATATTTGACATTCGTTCAATAATTTCGTTTTACCTTCAGCTGCCTCGAATTGGCCGTCGTTGTTTCGGCCTCCCCATTACTCGGAAAAAATTCTCCAAAAGTGGTGGCAAATCAAGAGATTGAATAAATGGGATCGAATGGAATAGAACGGCCTCAATGATTAGGTGTGTCGTAAATCATAAAAAACTAACGAAATGAAAGGAAAGAAATCACATGAAAAAAATCACAATGGCGGCCCTGTTTCTCGCATTTGCCGTGGGTGTTCACGCCCAAACAACGCAATTGGTCGGCGAATGGTTGATGACCCGCGCGGAAAGCAAGGGTCGGGTCCAAGAACCCTATTTTATCACGGAATTCAAGGACAACGGAAAATTACTTGTTATGGGCATAGATTTTGGTACCTGGACATACGACCCCTCCGGCAAGACGGTTCGCATGTCATCGAAAATGGACAAAGATTTCAATGGCCGTGGAAAAATTCTAAAACGAACGAATAAAGAGCTGGTTATTAATCTGAATGAAGTCACTTACTTTTACACCCGGATTAAAAATGACGAAATTAAAAAGGCCAATGAAAAATCCAAACTTCAGGGCCTCTGGAAGATTCAGAACAACGAGGGGGTGACTAAGCTTCTCAGATTTAATTCGCCTGATGATTTTGTTTTTCTGACCGCATCCGAAGGGATGACGGACACGTATCGGGGCACATGGATTTTTGATCCATCCGAAAAAACAGTGATTATGGTGGGACTCTCAAAAGAGATCAAAGGAAAAATCGAAATTAAGGAATTGACGGACACATCGTTGGTTCTAGAAAATCATGGGAAGCTTATTCAGGCGACTAAGGAAAATCCAAACGCCCAAAAGATTGAGCATCTCACGTTTGTGTATGAGGATTTTCCGGAAGAAACGGATGGAATCGAATCCGCTCTCCCCTGGCGTGATTTTGACGCCATGGTTTCGTATTTAGAGAATGTTCACTCCCTGAAATACCGCCGGGGAGTGTTACTGGAAGCCGTAAACAGCCTTCGTTACGACACGATTCTCTCAAAGGTGGCGGTTAATCCGGAAAAACCGCGGGTTCGGTTTACCAATTTACGGATCACGCAAAGCGACACGATGCAGTACTCCGAAAAAGTAAAGGGGAATTTAATGGAAAGTTTCAACGATTTTTTTCCACGGGAAGAACCCAGTCCCTACAGGATTGCCGGCGTCGAATCGGTCACCGTGCCCGCCGGTACCTTTATGTGCACCGTTGTGGAAGGATTTGACGGGGAGAAAAAGGTGAAATTGTGGATGATCAATGATAAACCCGGCGTTTACGCCAAAATTATTCGCGAAGAAAAGGATGTATTCGATCATCTGGACTATTCGGTTCAGGAACTGGTGGCCATTCAGTAAGTTCCGGCGCAGAAATTCCCACTTTGTCTTTTTTACCGTGAGATAAAAAATCCCCGGCCCATTTGAAATGCCGGGGATTTCTTTTTACCGCACTTTTCACTTTGAAACATCCATTTTTCATTCTGAAAAAGAAGATTCTTCGGTCGGCCCCCTTATTTTTTTCTGTCAATAATTCATGAGCCCCTGTTTTTTCCCTGTTCTGTTTTTATGGTAGTTAGGAGAAAATCTTTTTTTATAAAAGATGTGCGAATAGCACCTTTTGGAATGAATATTGAACACTGAAAGGTGTCTTTTAAAAAAGGGAACAGTCAATGAATCTTTATCCGATTTTTTTAAAACTGGACGACCAGGATTGTGTTGTGTTTGGTGGCGGGGTCGTCGCTGAACACAAGGTGAAAACCCTCCTGAGTTACGGAGCCCGCGTAACGGTCGTAAGCCCGGATTTGTCCCCGGGACTTTTTGATCTGTGGAAGAATGGCAAAATTGTGTGTCATTATCGAAACTATCGTCCGGGGGACATTAGGGGGTACCGGCTGGTTATCAGCGCAACCAACGACCGGGAGGTTAATCGCCGGATCTACGAAGAAGCTCACCGTGAAGGTGTGCTGGTGAATGTAGTGGATAACCCGCCCCTGTGTGATTTTTACGTGCCTTCTGTTGTTCGTCGGGGCGATTTGCAGCTGGCGATTTCAACCACGGGTCAGGCACCGGCTCTGGCGCGTGAGATTCGGAAAATACTGGAAAACCTTTTTGACGAGTCGTATGACGAGGCCATAAAAATTGCCGGTCATATTCGGGAAAACCTGAAACAAGATATTCCCGACGAAAAAAAACGCAGACAGATTATTGATGAGGTGGTGGTCCCGAAAATATTAGCGGGCATTCAGAATGGAACAATGGGCCAGGTAAAAAAAGAGCTGCAAAAATGGATTTGATTGTTGTCGGATTTAGTTATAAAAAAAGCCCCATTCAGTTTTTAGAAACCGTATCTTTTCTGCCCGAAAATCTTTCCTCCGTTTATGATCGCCTTCTTGCTTTGGATGGTGTTCGGGAAGCCGCCATCCTTTCAACATGCAACAGAAGCGAAATTTATGCGGTTGTGTCCGATTTGCACACGGGAATTCAGGCATTGCGGAAATTTTATCTGGATTATTTTGCTCTGTCTTTTTCCGATGCCCTTTCACAGCAATTGTATCGTTTTGCCAATGACCGGATGGTGACCCATCTTTTTTCCACAATCAGCGGGCTCAACTCGCTGGTTATCGGAGAAACACAGATTGCCGGGCAGGTGAAAGAAGCCTATCGAATGGCTGCTCAGAGTGGGGCGACAAAGTTGATTCTCAACCGGTTGTTTCACAAGGCATTTGAAGTAAATAAGCGAGTGCGTGCAGAAACCCGTATTGGGGAAGGAATTGTTTCGGTGGGACATGCGGCCGTTGAGTTGGCCGAAAAAATCTTTTACCCTCTTCATAATTGTGAGGCACTCATTGTTGGAGCTGGGGAGACCGCCACGTTGACGGCCAGGCATTTCCGGGAAAAGGGGGTTTCCAATATTGTGGTGGCCAATCGAACCTTTTCACGAGCGCAAAAACTGGCCGAAAATGTGGGGGGACGGGCGATTCCTCTTGACTCACTTTCGGAGTATCTGATGCGGGCAGATATTGTTGTCAGTGCAACAGCCTCTCCGGAACCCTTTCTCACGAAAGAGAGTATTCAACCGATTTTGAAAAAGCGTATTCGAAAGGATATTTTCTTGATCGATCTGGCTGTTCCCTATGATTTTGATCCGAAAATTCGCGACTTAGAAGGTGTTTATCTTTATGATATTGATGATTTGCGGCAGATTGTGGATCAAAATCAGCGGATCCGCCAGGGCGAAGCGGATGTGGCAAGGCGTCTTATTCAGGAAGAGGTCCAGGAGTTTTTACGATGGCTGAAAGGCCTTCAAATCAATCCGACGATTCAACAGCTGCGCCAGCGCTTTGAGGAAATTCGTCAGCAGGAATTGAAAAATTTCAAACATCAGGTTTCTGAAACGGATTGGGCCGTGGTGGAAGAAATTACGCGCAGAATGATGAACAAAATGCTCCATTCACCGACGACGCGGCTGCGAAAACTCTTTGACAATCCCGATGGAATTCATAAAATCAGCCTGATTAAGCAATTGTTTGAACTGGATGACCAATGAAACAGATACCACTAAAACTGGGAACCCGGGGCAGTAAATTGGCCCTCTGGCAGGCAAATTGGGTCAAGGATCGGCTGGAAAATCAAAATCCCGGCCTGGGAATTGAAATTGTGATTATTTCAACCCACGGCGATCGGGATCAAAGTCAGCCCCTGGAGCAAATGGGGCAAACCGGGATTTTTGTCAAAGAAATTGAGCGTGCCCTGCAAGAAGAACTCATTGATTTTGCCGTTCACAGCGCAAAAGATTTACCCTCCCGGCTTCTTCCGGAATTTGAGATGATGGCGTTCACAAAACGGGAGGACCCCCGGGATGTTCTGTTGGCTAAAAACGGCCGGACAGTCGGAGATCTTCCGGCGGGAGCCCGATTGGCAACGGGAA
>JAADHR010000037.1 GCA_013151735.1 Calditrichota bacterium
AAGAAAAAGGCAAACCGCAAAGGGCGCTGAGGATGCGCAAAGCCCGCCAAGCAGATACCAGGGGACCAGGCACCGGTCGTCGAGCAGTGCGGCACACCGGCCCCTGAGCGTAGTCGAAGGGGGCGCGGAATCCCGGTCGTTGAGTAATCTGAAAGATTTTTCGGCTCTACAGGGGGCAAACACGGAAAAACAGGATTAAACAAATATTGGGGCGATTCATGGGGTCGATTCGTGAATCGCCCCTACTCTCATTCGTGCATTCGCGGCTTATTTAAAAAATTCACCGCAAAGACGCTGGGGCGCAAAGGGAAAATTCCAAACCACAAATCCCAATTTCCAAATAAATTCCAAAATTCAATTCTCAATGGCCAAAACAGAATAATTTGCAAACAACACCGCAGGTGTTGAACATGTGTAGAAAATATAATCCAAAAAATTCCCAAACAACCCCGAACGGGGTTGAACCGTTCAAATCATTAACCTTGCGAAGATTTTTTTAATATGCGGTGTTTGTACTCAAACATAAATAGTATTCTTCAACGATGTAATTTTGTGGGACCATAACCTTCGCAAGGTTTCTTTTTAAAATGAGCATTTCGTGGGGTCGATTCGTGAATTGCCCCTACGATCATTCGCGCATTCGCGGCCTAATAAAAAAAATCACCGCAAAGACGCAGACGTGCCGAGATAAATGTCCAAATAACAAATGTAAAAATTTTTCAACATTTTTCAAATTTTACTTGACAAGTCCATTTTTTTATCCTATCTTCAAAAGTAAGTAAACATTTACTTTCATCCAATTGAAAGAAATTGTATGTTCACCAAAAGACAAAAAGACATTATTCAATCAGCCATTGAATTGATTGCCCAGGAAGGCATTCAAAAACTTACCATTAAGAATCTGTCGGCCAAAGTGGGCGTGACGGAGGGAGCGATTTACCGGCATTTCACCAGCAAACTGGAAATCTTGTTGGGAATTCTCTCGCTGTTTGAAAAAAGTACCGCCGAGCTAATTGGTGTTATTAAAAAGAGCCCGGCCGATCCACTGAAACAATTGGAAATGCTTTTTAAAGAACATTTTTTACAATTCAAACAAAACCCGGCGGTGGCGTCGGTCATTTTTTCGGAAGAACTCTTTCTCAACGAACGCCAGCTTTCGGAAAAGGTGTACGAAATCATGCGAAACACGCAAGCGACAATCGAAAGCATTATTCAAAAAGGCCAGGAACAGGGTGTCTTTCGAAACGATATTGCGCCGGATCAATTAGCCCTGCTTCTCATCGGGGCCCTTCGCCTCACGGTGACGCGCTGGCGGCTGTCTCAGTTTTCCTTCGACCTGAAAGAAGAGGGGGATCGGCTGTGGGATACCATTTTAAAAGTCATTAAAACTAATTGAGTTGTGAATATACGGCACTTCCAGTGCCTTTTTTTGTTGTGAAAAAGTGAGTAAATATTTACTATTCATCAAAGAATCAGGAGAGTTGCATGGAAAAGGTCTTAAATCGATTGCTCAAGTATCCCAAAACAATTTTGTTGGTGGTGCTGATTATTTCCATTGCCTTTTTTGCGATCATGAAGAAAAATTCGCGGATGGAGACCAATCTGGATAAATACATGCCCCAGAATCATCCGGCCTTCATTTACAGCAATCAGGCGGAAAAATGGTTCAATATTAAAGATGGCATCATTATCGCGTTTGAAAACAAAAATGGCATATTTAATCCCACGACGTTGCGAAAGGTCAAGGAACTGACCAAAAAGCTGCAACACATGAAGGAGATTAAGAAGAACGACGTCACATCGCTGTACACGGCAGACAACATTGTGGGGCAGGAAGGCAGCCTGGATGTGACGCGTTTTTACCGACGGGTTCCCACCGATTCAGCGGGCCTGGCCGCCCTGAAAAAGAAAGTTGAAAACAATGAGATGATTTTTGGGCGTCTGGTCTCCACCGATGAAACGGTTACAGTCATTGTGGCCCGGATTGATGACAATGTGTTTTCACAGGATTTTTACCATCGTATTTTAAAATTAGCCGGGGAATACGAAGGCCCCGAAAAGGTGTACGTTGCGGGCCGGCCGATCGTGGAAGGCACGATGGCCTACCTGGGGCCGCGTGATATGAAGCGGATGGTTCCGATTGTCATTCTGGTGATTATTCTGGTATTATATCTGGTTCTGCGCAATGTGAAAAGCACGCTCTTTACGCTTTTGGTGGTTTTGTTCAGTACGATCTGGGCGTTCGGGCTCATGGCAGCCCTCAATGTGCCCATTTACGCCGTGTCCACGATGATTCCCGTCATGTTGATTGCCATTGGGGTGGCGTATGGGGTGCACCTGTACAGTCATTTGTACTTGCACCTGCAGGAGCACCCGGACGCCACCCGGCAGGAAGCCGTTCAAAATATGATTCACGAAATGTGGAAGCCCGTGATGATGGCCGCTGTGACCACCATGATTGGCTTCATTTCGTTGCTTACGTCGCAGGTGTATCCCATTAAGGATTTCGGTATTTTTACGGCTTTCGGCGTGCTGGCCGCTTTTATTCTGTCGATGCTTCTCATTCCGGCGGGTATTCTGGTGTTTGGGCTGCCCCACGCCAAAAAGAAAATCGAAAAAGAAGAACCGGAAGAAAAGGGTTCCCATTTTGCTTACCGTTTTGCCGATGCCGTAGTTCGGCACAAATACGCCACCTTCGTGCTGGCTATTCTCATTACGGGAATTTCCATTTACGGCATGTCCAAGGTCTGGATTAATTCCAGTTTTCTGGCCAAGTTTGAAAAGGACAGCGATATCGTGCTGACCGACCAGTTCATTAACGAGCACTTCGGCGGAACCAGTACGCTCAACGTGATTTTGGAAGGCAAGAAGCCGGACACCTTCAAAAATCCTGCAGTGTTGAAACTGGTAGTCAAAATGCAAAAGGCCGTGGAAGACAGTCTGCCGGTGGTGGGCAATTCGTTTTCGCTGGGTGATTATTTGAAACGAATGAACCGCGTGATGCATGCGGACAGTGAAAAATACGACACCATTCCCAACAGTCAGGATTTGATTGCCCAGTACCTGCTACTGTACGAAATGTCAGGCAATCCCGAAAACCTTTGGCAGGTGGTGACGGAGGACTACAAAAAGCTGAATATCACGTTTCAACTGAAAAGCGACGGCTCCAAAGCCCTGAACAGCACCATTGCGATTATTGACCGGTACAAGCCGCAATTTCAAAAAATGGGCATCAGCGTCAATTATGCCGGTTCCGGCTACAAAGCGCTGGTATTCACGGACTTGATTTTGCAGGGTCAGATCTACAGCCTGATCATGTCGTTGGTGATTGTCATCATTCTGCTCTCGCTGATGTTCAAGAAAATCAGCATTGGACTCATTGGTTCGGTTCCCATTGCCATTACCACCCTTATTAGTTTTGGTGTGATGGGCTTGCTGGGAATCCCCTTGAGCACGACAACCGCCCTGATTTCGAGCATTGCTATCGGTATCGGAATCGATTACGCCGTGCATTTTATCGACCGATACCGATTTTACAGCGAAGCCACACACGACAAAACCCGGACCAGCCATTTGACCATGCACCATTCGGGCCGGGCCATTTTATTCAACGCGGTTGTTGTGATTGCCGGATTTATGGTGTTGCTATTCTCGGTGTTTCCGCCCAACCGGACGTTGGGAGCCCTGGTTTCGCTCAATATGTTTACCAGTTTTGTCGGAACCGTAACCATTATGTTTGTGATTCTGTACATGTCAAATATTTATTTTAAAAAACGTAAAGAAAAAAATGTGTAAAATGGAATTGGCGCTAAAATATTCAAATCTTTTGAAATATTTTGTCATCGCGAGTACGCCGCAGGCGTACGTGGCGATCTCTTTTGAGATTGCACGCCAAGACGCATTTTCAACTTCGCTCACTGCGTTCGCTCGCAATGACAGGTTATCGTGAATGAAAAATTCTATCAAAAAAAGGAGGTCCAAAATGAGACTAAAAAAAATGCAGATGGCTATTTTGGCCATATTGTTTGTGATGCCCGGACTTGTATTTTCCCAAACCAAATTGACCGGGCTA
>JAADHR010000038.1 GCA_013151735.1 Calditrichota bacterium
ATCGTAAATCGTTAATCTGAAATCGCGAATCAGAAAAAGAAGAAAAGACGATTTAAGATTGACGATTAACGATTTGAGATTTACGAAGTAGCAAAAACTTCTAAAATCGTTAATCTGAAATCGTAAATCAAAACAAGTAACGAAAGGAATAATCATGATTCTCGGTCAGTTTAGCAAGCGGGTTTCCTCTTTTCTCGGTGTCTTTTGGGTCATTGTACTCATTTTAGGAGCGGGCTGCCAGACCGAAAAAGAACATAAAACCGCTGCCACGGCGACACCGGATTTAACCGCCCGATTGGGGCCTGGCGCTTCTATTGAAACCATTGCCAGCCATTTGCTCCAGGTCCGAAAGGAAGTCGGAACAACGCGGGCGTTGGCGCTTTACTACCCCAAATTGGATGAAAAAACGGCCTACACGATTCAAATGACCCTGCTGTCGATGCTGGAAAAACAGGGCGAGCGGGTCGCCGGATGGAAAATGGGCGGGTCGCAGGTCACGGACAGCAGTCAGCCCTTTCACCCGGTTTTCGGTTTTATGCTGGCATCCTACGAGTGTCCATCCGGAGGCACGGCCAATAGTTCCCGTTTTGTAGATGGCTCGCCGCTTGTGGAGGCAGAGGTGGGCTTTACGTTTAAAGAGGATTTGCCCGGGCCAACGGTTTCCCGCCAGGAGCTTCTGGCCGCCATTGACAGCGTCGGAGGATTCAGCGAATTGATTTCGATTCGGGTAAGAGATGCAAAAGGCGGCACCAAGGCCACGCTTCCCCAGGCCATCGCAGACGGATTGGCCAACGGCGGCTTCATTCAACCCAAACACAAACGGGCTTGGAAAAAATTCAATCCTAATCAAGTAGTAACAGCCGAAGTACTCATTAACGGCCAGGTTAAAGCAAGTGGCGATTCCAAAGGATTTGCGTTCATCGATGCTCTTTTGTATCTGGCGAATAGCCTACCCCAATATGGCCGTCATCTTCGGGCCGGAGATATTGTTATTACCGGTTCCGTTTTGAAACCGCCACCGGCAAAAGCGGGCGATCATGTCGAAATAAAGTTCTCGGAGTTTGAGCCGTTAAGGATTACTTTCAAGTGATAAAAGGACAAATCCCGATGAAAAGAGCGGTCATTATTTTCCTGGTGCTTTGTACCATTCCGGCTTTGAGTCGAGCCAACCGCCTGCCGTCCTCCACGCCGGAAATAGTGGATATTGGATCACAATTGGAGCTTTTTGTGGACCACTATCTCATCGACACCCTGAAAAACGTTTCCTTTCAAATGCACCATCCCATTGACCGGGGGCCGGTGCTCCAATTCGACGAGCCCTGGGAAGGGCCATTTTCCGCCTATTGCACGATCATAAAGGACGGCGATTTATTTCGGCTCTATTATCGGGGCGGCCCTCTGGACGGCAAAGACGGCAGCAAAAAAGAATTTACGTGTTACGCGAAATCGAACGACGGCACTCACTGGACAAAGCCCAATTTGAAAATCTACAACATACTGGGCACGTGGAATAATAATGTCGTTCTGGCCGATGCCGCGCCGGTAACCCATAATTTTACGCCGTTTCTTGACACGCGGGCGGGAGTGAACCCAAAGGACAAATACAAAGCACTGGGCGGATTGGAAAAAACCGGCTTGATTGCGTATGTTTCGGCGGACGGCCTTCATTGGAAAAAATTGCGGGAAAAGCCGGTCATTGGGCCAAGAGTTCACGATTTTGATTCCCAGAATGTCTCCTTTTGGTCGGAAGCCGAACAATTATACCTTTGTTATTTCAGACACTGGATCAAAAGAAACGGCACGCGCTATCGGTCCGTCGCCAGGACGACGTCCAAAGATTTTATCCATTGGACGAAGCCGGTTGAAATGACATTTGGCAATACGCCGCCGGAACAGCTCTACACCAATCAAACCTCGCCCTATTTTCGAGCACCGCAAATTTACATTTCGGTGGCGGCACGATTTATGAAAAATCGCCAGGTCCTCACCGAAGAAGAAGCCAAAAAACTCCACGTGAATCCGAAATTTTACAAAGATTGCTCCGATGCCATTTTCATGACCACAAGAGGCGGAAATCGGTACGACCGCACGTTTATGGAAAGTTTTATCCGCCCGGGAATCGGTTTGGATAACTGGGCATCGCGTTCAAACTATCCGGCACTGAACATTGTCCGGACAAGTCCAACCGAAATGTCGCTTTACCTGACTCAGGATTATGCCCAGCCAGGTGCTCATCTGCACCGCTACACGTTGCGGATCGATGGCTTTACATCCATCAATGCGCCCTACAAAGGCGGCGAGATGATCACCAGGCCCTTCCGCTTTACCGGCGACAGTCTGTTGATTAATTTTTCGACGTCCGCCGCCGGTTTTATCAAGGTTGAAATACTCGATGAGAACGGGCGTAAAATAAAAGGCTTTGAACTGAAAAATGCGACGGAAATGATTGGAAACGAAATAGAACGAGCTGTGACCTGGAGGGGAAATCCTGATCTGGCAAAATTAAACGGCACGCCGGTCAGGCTCCGTTTTGTGATGAAGGATGCGGATTTGTACAGCTTTCGGTTTAGGTAATGCTCCAAGAACAACGATTTGTAAAGAAAAAAACGATTGACGAATGACGATTAACAATTTGCGATTGGCGAAGTGCAAGAACTTCTAAATTCTAAAATCGTTAATCTGAAATCGTAAATCAAAAACAAAGGGGGAAAGGCGATTTAGGATTGACGATTGACGATTGGCGAAGTGCAAGAACCTCTAAATTCTAAAATCATTAATCTGAAATCGTAAATTAAAAACAAAGGGGGAAAGATGATTTAGGATTGACGATTAACGATTTGCGATTGGCGAAGTAGAAAAAAACTTCTGAAATCGTAAATCAAAAACGCAGGAGAAATCATGCTAAGACTCGGCATTTTGGGCATGAGCGAGGGAAACGGCCATCCCTACTCGTGGTCGGCCATCATCAATGGAGACTTTGACCGTCAGGAAATGGCGGCGTGCGGCTTTGCCGGCATCCCGGTTTATCTTGAGGCGAACCGCGACACGCTGGGCATTGACGGGGCACGGGTCACGCACGTGTGGACGCAGGACAGAAGCCTGTCCGAGCATATCGCCGGAGCCTCGATGATTGAAAATGTCGTTGACAAACCTGAAGGGATGATCGGGCAGGTCGATGCGGTGCTGCTGGCGCGGGATGATCCGGAAAATCACGCGGCCATGGCCAAGCCCTTTCTGGACGCCGACGTCCCCATCTTTATCGACAAGCCGCTGGCCATTACCCGCGAGGACCTGGGCTATTTTTCGGAGCAGAATAAAAAGGGCAAATTGCTCATGTCCTGTTCTTCCATGCGCTACGCGGGTGAGTGCCGAACAGCCAAGACGGAACTGGCGTCCCTGGGAGAACTGCAACTGGCAACTGTGGTGGGTAAAAAGGACTGGGTGAAATACGGCGTTCACATGCTGGAAGCGCTGTTCGCCTTGCTGGATGATCCCCGGGCCGTTTCCGTGCAGCATGTCAGCGAGTCTGGAAAGGACATCGTCCTCATCAGATTCGAGAGCGGACTTTTGGCGACGGTGCACCTGTTTGTGGACATCGCGCCGACGTTTCAATTGTCGCTGTTCGGCCGAAGTGGCTGGCGACTGGTTGAGATCAGGAATTCTTATTCGATGTTCAAAGAGAATCTCACCGAGTTCATCCGTTCGGTTCGCGAGGGAAAATCGCGCTTGCCTTTTGAAAAAACAGAGAATATTATCCGCACGCTGATCGGCGCGAGGGAAAGCCTGAATCGTGGTGGGGAAGTTGTAGAGCTGGGGTAAAAGACGATTTACGAATGGCGATTAACGATTTGAGATTTGCGAAGGGGAAAAAACTGCTAAAATCGTAAATCATAAAACAAAATGTAAAAAGCGATTTAAGATTGACGATTAACGAAGTCAGATTTGCGAAGGGAAAAAACTTCTAAAATCGTAAATCGGAAATCCAAAATCGTAAATCAGAAAGCAAAGTGTGAAAGATGATTTACGATTGACGATTAACGAAGTCAGATTTGCGAAGGAAAAAAACTGCTAAAATCGTAAATCGGAAATCCTTGTTCTGAAATCAGCATCTTAACAAAAGATGATTTAAGATTGACGATTAACGATTTGAGATTTGCGAAGGGAAAAACTTCTAAAATCGTAAATCCTTAATCCTTGTTCTGAAATCAAAAGAATAAGATGATTTACGAATAACGATTTACGATCTTTAATTTACGAAGTAAAAGAAAGGATCAGCATGCATGTCAAAGAATTACTCAGCTTAAAAAAGAAAATCATTCTCGTCACCGGGGGCGCGGGGCGATATGGCCGGTGCATCGTCGAGGGACTGGCGGAGGCAGGCGGCACGGTCATTACGGCGTCGCGGAGTCTGGAGGCAAATGAAAAACTCGCACAGAAATTCAAGGGTCGGGGACTCGATGTACTCGCGCTGCAGGTCGATCAGGCCGACCACGATTCGGTCACGGCGCTGAAACGGCAAATTCAGAATAAATTCGGACGACTGGATGTCTTTGTCAATAACGCCGTGGCCCGTCCCATGCAGGGATACAATGCACCCATCGAGCAATTCGCAGAGTCCATGCGCGTCAACGCCACGGGCATGATGGACATCCTGCGTGAAATGGCCGACCTCATCGCCGAAAGCGGCGGGGGCAGCATCGTTAATATCAGCTCCATGATGGGCCTCTACGGGCCGGACCTGTCAAATTACGAAGGGACGGACATGGGCGATCCGCCACCGGATTATTTTTTCCACCGTGGGGGATTAATCAATTTAACGCGGTATTTGGCCCGTGTACTGGCGGACAAAAATATCCGTGTCAACTGCATCAGTCCCGGCGGTCTGTTCGACAATCAACCGCAGCGATTTTTAGAAAATTATTGCAAAAATGTGCCGGTCGGCCGCATGGCCACTTGCGACGACATCAAAGGCCTGGTGGTGTTGCTGGCATCGGATGCTTCGGCCTACATTAACGGCGAAAATATTTTGATGGATGGCGGTATGCATGCGTAAGATTGGAAGGCTTTAGAAGACGAAGTGGGACCCGCCTGATGCCGGTGAGGATGCGGCCCCCGAGAATTACCGCGGTGGCCAACGGGAACCCTTCCCGCTCGGGCAGAAAATCCAGCAGAGGTTTACATCTTGTAATAATCCCAAGGGCAGTGCGAATACCGAGAGATGATTTCGAACATTGAAAGAAAACCGTCAAAAAATAATTTGAGGTGCCTAAAATAATCAAAAAGTACTTGATAATTATTTAATATTTTTTAACTTTTTTTAGGATAAATGCTTCGCCTGGCATTCCACATCACAATAAACTGTGGTGATTGTTCAAAACAGACCGGTGAAATTAAACGATCGTTTCCATAATCCCAAAAGCCTGTTTGCGGGATTCTGAACCCGAAAAGTCATTTGTAAAATCACCATGATTCATTATGGTGCTGAACCAAAGCAAACCGGTAAAATCGGCCAAAAAAGTGGGTTTCTTTTTTGAGCCTTCACCTATGTAAAGCGTTGGGCTAAAGGCCGGCAGAGATTTGATTTCAAGCTCGTCCGCGACCTGAAGGCTGCGGCCATCCGTCTTTTTGGGTTGGGTTTCTCCTTTTTTGACACATCCTCGCATAGGGAGGCAGAAGATCATGAAAATCAGTTTGCCTCTGGTGACCCGGTTTTTGAAAAATTACGTCATTGTGCATCATTTCCCGCAAAGGCCGGTTGCACCTCTTTTAGTGGCTTACTTTGTCACCTTTCGATGCAATTTAAGGTGCGAGTACTGCGTAAAAGAGGAAAATCTCGATTCCGTCACGTACCCCGAATTAACTACTGAACAGGCTATCAAAATTTTGGAACGGATTCGGACGGGAATCCCGTCGATTGCCTTTTCAGGTGGTGAACCCCTCTTGCGTGACGATATTGTTGACCTTGTTCGTCGGGCACGCGCCCTGAAGTTCAAACCAATCAGCCTGTTTACCAACGCCCTTTACCTTCCCCAAAAAGAAGAGATATTGAATGAGATTGACTTCTTGCAGATCAGCCTGGATACAATGGACGATGCCAGACAGGACAAAATATTCGGGGTGAATAAAACCGGCTTGAGCAGGGAGATCAAGGAAATCATTCGTTTTTACGCCAAGAAACAGCGCGAAAAAGAATTTAGCCTGAATCTTAATGCGGTGATTAATACGCAAACCATCGCTGATATTCCCGGTGTTTATCGTTTTGCAAAGAGGATTGGTGTGCGTCTTACTGTGAGTCCCCAGCTGCTCGCGGGCCGCCCGATCCCTTCGCTCATCAATAATCGAGACTATCAGCGCCTGATCGATCAGATACTCGACTGGAAGCAGAGAGACGCGACGATTATGGATACCGAGGAATTTCTGAGGCATATTCAAACCTTCAAGCCGTTCACCTGTTACCCCCTTTTGACGCCAAGAATTTATCCCAATGGGGAATTCATTGCACCCTGCCCCCTGATTCAGAACGTCCGATTGAATCTCCTGGATTTCAACACGTGGGATGAAGCATACCGGCAAGCCATAGCTCAAATCGGAAACAACTTTACCTGCCACAGGCCTTGTTTTTTGCCCTGCTATCTGGAAACATCGACTTTATTGAATCATTTGCCGCAAACCTTACGGGAATTTTCCCGCTTGGGGCGTCTTTCTTCGGATAAAAAGGCCGAACCGGAAAATCTGAACACAAAAGGGGCAGCTTAGTAAAGGGGTCTTTCGTCCGGTTGTCCCCGAAAAATCCGCCTCCGGCAGGCGGTTGATGACCGGACAGCCGTTTCAAGATTTTTCACAAACCTGTAGATTTTCAGAAAAGAGAGTGGGGAATAAAATGAAGATTGGTTTTATTGCTCCTGCTTTGGACCTGGACAGGGAAAGCAAGGGCGAACGTATTTTCTTGTTGCCGCCCTTAACCTTCCCGGTTCTGGGCGCGCTAACCCCTGACCGTCATGAAATTGAAATTATCGAAGAACGCGTGCAACCGATCCCTTATGATCGTAACTATGATCTGGTTGGCATCACCTTTGTGACGGCATTTTCAAAACACGCCTACGAAATTGCGGACAAATTCCGGGCAAAGGGTTCAACGGTTGTGCTCGGGGGACCGCATGCCTCCGTGAGGCCCAGGGAGGCGCTGCACCATGCGGATGCGGTGGTCATGGGAGAGGCCGAAGAGGTCTGGGAAAATCTTTTGGCCGACTTCGAAAACGGCAGACTTAAAAAATTTTACCGGGCCCCTCATTTGTTTAACATGGAGAAATTCCCGCGGCCTCGCCTCGATTTGATTCCCGGGGAATTTACCTTCAAGAATTCGACACTCGCCTCCAAAGGGTGCCCTTTTCGCTGTAATTTCTGTTTCATCAATGCATTTAACAAGTATCGGCAACGATTCAGGCCTGTAGAAAATGTGGTTCAGGATGTGGAAAATATGAAAGGGAATCTGATAAACAGGAAGCTCTTCGTATTCTGGGACGACAATTTTGGGGGCAATCCCCGCTACACAAAGGAATTATTAAAGGCGCTTATTCCCTTTGGAAAAAAATGGGCGGCCGCCGCCTCTGCCAATATTGCCAACGATGACGAAATGCTCACGCTTCTGGAAAAATCCGGCTGCAAGGCCCTTTTTATCGGAATGGAATCCATTAATTCCGCCAGCCTGAAAGAGTCCCACAAGTTTCACAATCAGGTATCCCGATATAGAGAAATGATTCAGAAGCTGCATGACCATGGGATCGGATTAACCGGAGCCTTCGTTTTCGGTTTTGATCATGACGATCCCTCGGTTTTTGACCGCACGCTGGAAATGGCCATCAAAATCGATCTTGATTGCATGACTCCGGCCATCTTGACGCCGCTGCCCGGAACGCCTCTCTATCGAAATATGATGATGGAAAATAGAATATTCGATCGCAATTGGGAGCATTACGATTATTTTCACGTCGTTTACAAACCGAAATTAATGAGCCCGGAGGAATTGTACGAAGGATTTCTGCAGTTCAATCAAAACTTTTTCTCCACCCAATCTATTTTCACACGACTTGCCCATTCCAGAACACAGCTCGTGTTGGCTATCTTGGCCAATCTTGGGTATCACAATTTTTACAAAAGGATGGTAAGAGAGTACGAGCAGGGAATGCGGAAAGTGGAATACCCGACTGAAGCGGCGGAAGAGCCACCGGCGCGCCCGCTGATTTTAAGAAACCCGTCCACATCATTTTATGACAGCCGGCCTACCCTGAACCAGGTCGACATTCTGATCGATGCCCGTGAAATTTTTCCCCGCGTCTATGAAATGATTGCCCGGGCGGCCCATTCAATCGATGTCGAAATGTACCTGCTGGAAGGCGCAATCGGACAAAAGGTCATTGCACTTTTGCGGCAACGAGCCCAAAATGGTGTTCGCGTACGCCTTCTTTACCAGCCGCCCGCCAGCCTGAAAGTGTACCAGCGTGTGATGCACGCCCTGAATTCAATCGGAATAAAAAATCGCGCGACTCACTATCAAACATTTTACCAGGTTTTACAATCCGATCCCCTTATTCGTACAGCGGATTTTCCGCTGCATCGGTTCAGGAGAAAATCCGTTTTAAAAATGGCACACAATAAGACGCTGATTGTTGACAGCCGGGAAGTCATGATTGGCGGGATGAACTTTGCCAGCATTACGGAGAAAAATCATGATGTCATGGTCGTAGCCCGGGGGCCCGTTGTGCCAGAGGTGCAAAGAGTTTTCGACCGAAACTGGGAGTTGGCCGGCGGGACAGCCCTTTCACCTTCTTTGGAAAAACAAAACGCCGGATCCCCGCCTGCGGATCCGGGCGAAGGTGTCTGGATTCAGTATCT
>JAADHR010000039.1 GCA_013151735.1 Calditrichota bacterium
TTGAAAAAAATTTATGCTGCATCCTCTTTTCTCGACTTGAAAATTGGACATTCCATGTTGATTATTGGATATTCATAAATACCCCAGCAGCCGCTTCGTCTGCCGGGAGATCCAATAGGGAGTCAGCCTCGGGAAAAGCGCGCGTTTGGCGCGGGCAAGCGGGTCGTTCCAGGCCGATTCCCAACGATCCGCCATTTTCCTAAACACTTCCTCCCCTGTCCATTCAAACAGCAGGCGCAGCTGAGCAACGTGCATCCGGTGGTATTTTTCTTCCACCACACGCCGGGTGAGTAAATCGTACCGCGAGCCGTAACCGGCGTCAAAATTCTTGAGCCTTTTCAGAAACGTGATAACGCCGCTTTCAAACAACCGGCGGGCATCCACGTCTCCCGTCACAAGCCCGTACTCGTAAAGACCAATCATGGCGAAAATCATTCCGTTCAGCACATGGGACGGCGGATCGGAGGGATATTCCTCGAACCAGACATTCCCATTCTCATCTGTGAACACAACGCCTCCCCTTTCAATCGGAAACAGAAAGGCCTGAAAGGCCGCCCGGGAAGCCTTCAAGAAAACCAGCTTCTTCGTCTGCTCGTACGCACGCAGCAGAAGGGACATTCCCTGACCCTGCGCCATGGCACTGACCCACGGGGGATCCAAATGGTAAACCGGCATGGAGAAATCGTGCTCCCACACCCAAAATTGGTCCTCCCCTTTTTTAAGATGATGCACCAGCCAGTCGGCTGCCGACAAAAATCGGGAATAATCCCTGTCCGATTGATTTTTCAGAAACCGCTGGTGAGCGGCCAGTCCGAACTGTGCGATTGTAACGGGCGTGTAGGTAATCGGGAACCGCCCGTTTTTTGTGGGAACCCCGTGCGTCTGAAACCACTGTTTATAATCCACCAGGGGAAGCCCCTGTTCATCAAACGGGCCGTATAGTCCCGATTGGATGCGTTGAAATTCGTCACGCAAATCCATCGGATACGCACCCAAGCGGTTCACGGATTGTGTGTTTTCATGTTGAAGTTCGACCGGCAATCTGCATCCATCCTTTTTGAATCAAACGTCCGTAGAATCTGAAATCGTCACGTTTCGGCACCAGCAAATCACTCAGCCTCGGGCGACTGTTTTGCCACAGCCACAGCACATCCAGAAGCAGCATTAAACTGTAGGCGGCCGTGGATGCCAGTGCCGCCCCCAGAATTCCGATTTTCGGAATCCACCACACGTTTAATGAAAGATTCAGAGCAAAACCCGCCAGAGCAATCCGCATAGTAACGGCTGGTTTTCCGAGGGATAAAATATAGCTGGAGATAATTTTCGCCAGACTCAACGCAATCACTCCCACATAAAGTCCGCGCAGCGCCAGAACCGATGGGAGGAATTTTGCCCCAAACAGCCCCTTGACCAGCGGATAATCGATTAAAAATAAAATAGCAATCATCGCAACGGAAATCCAGAAAATATGGCGCAGGACGCGGGTGAGTACCGCCATCCGCTCGTGTGACGTCATCGTCCCGAACGCAGGCAGCAAAACCGTCCCCACCGAAGACGACAGGTACCAGAGGGTTTCGGCAATCAGCACCGCGACGGCATACAGTCCCACGGCCTTTGCACCCAAAAAATAACCCACCAGAAACATGTCAAATCGATAATTGAGAAACGTCACAATCTCTGCCACTGCAACCCGGGAACTGTACCGTACGATCTTTTTCAGATGCTGAACAGGAGCGCGAACAACCGGTTTTGCCTGCTTCAGCAGGAGGAAGAAACCCGCAAGTGCCGCCCCTCCCAATCCGATCAGATAAGAAAAAACAGCTCCCGTAAGTTTGAATTTAAGCACAACCACCAGCAGCAAAAAACCCATCAGAAATAAAAAGGGATTCAACCCGTTGATCAAATTAAAACGTTTGAAATCGCTTCGTCCTTGAAACAGGGTTAGACTATTGTTGAATAAAAGGATAAGGAGAATAGCCGCCGAACCCAGCCGGAAAAGCGGCAGCGGAACCTCGGGATAAAATTTCAGATAAACCGGTGCCAGACCGTTGGTAAGCAGAATCCCAGCCGTCCCCGTAATGGAAACCCACAGCAAAACCGTCCCAAACATTTTTGGGAAGGGAATTTTGCCGCTGCTGACAAAATAGGCAGACGAGGTGCTCAAGCCAAAATTAAAAATAAGTGCGGCAACGGTGGGCACCAGCACAATTAGAGCGTATTGTCCCCGGCCGGTGGGTCCCAGAAGCCGCGCCAGCAAAAGCCCGTTGATTCCCTGCACCAGAAACATCAGGAGCCGGGTTCCAAAGGTCATCAAACTGTCTTTCGCAATCGATGAACGCATATGCTTTACAGACTTTTAGAAACACTTCTTCAAACAACCGCCTGATAAAAGGCGTCGATTTTCGGAACAAGGTTCGTCAGAAAGAACTCAGAGGCTCGTTGGCGGGCCAGCTCCGGGCGCACCGGCATCCGCAAAGCCCGGTCAATCGCTGCCGCCAGCGCCTCCGCCGTTTGCTCTTTCACCACGTACCCCAATTCCGGCCGATCCAAAACATCGGTTACATTCCCCACATCGAATGCCACAACCGTTTTCCCCAATGCCAGAGCTTCGATGAGAACGAGCGGTCCGCCCTCCCTCCGACTCGGGATAACCAACACATCCGCCAAACTCAATTTTTCCAGTACAGCGGAATGGGACAGTTTTCCCCAGAATTTTACGGAACGATCGAGTTTAAGCGCTTTTACCCGGTTTTCAAGCGCCTGCCGTTCGGGTCCATCGCCGATTAAATCCACATGCCAGGAAACATCCCGTTGTTTCAAAAGCTTCAGCGCCTCCACCAGTCGGTCGGCTCCTTTGACCCGGAAGAGATTACCCACAAACACCATATTCTTGGCGGAAGACCCCACCCGAGGGGCGGCGGATTTCAGATCTGCCGTCACAGGAGCAATCCCATTGGGAATGATTGCCGATTTTTTCAGCCGGATACCGGCCGCTGCCACGATGTCGGCCAATTTTCGGCTCACAAAAATAACCCCCGATGCCTGGCTGAGGGCTCTGCGGATGCGGCCCTTTTTGACGGGTTCGCTCATCCAGGAGTGAATGTCCGACCCGTGACTGGTAATAACAACCGGTTTTCGCAAGAGTTTACCCAGAAGAATCGCCCACCAGCCGGAACGGTAGGCCCAGTGGGCATGAATAACATCCACAGAAAAATCCGCAACTGCAATCAAAACCAGCAGTTTGAGGAAAAACCAGAATGGAACAACGAACTCACCCACGACCGGAAGATTTCGGAATAGCGGCCGGTAAATGGTCCAATCTTTTTTTATCTCTTTGAACGGTACCTTTCGGACCGGAAATCGCAGTGCCCGGTACCGCTTTAGGGGGGGATACCACACGCGGGGGGTAATTACCAGAATACGATTTTTCTTCGCCAATTCTTGCACCTGTTCCCGGACGAAAATACCGTCATGGTCCCGAAAACGGTGCGGAAAAAAATCTGTAATGACGAGGACATTCATACGACCCGCTAATTTTCTGAAATCTCAATGGGCACATTGTTGGATTTTAGGGAGTGCTGCGCCGCTTCCAGGATTCGGATCACCTGAAGACCGTGTGTACCGTTTGTCAGCGGCTGCTGACGGGTGAGGATGGAATTGAGAAAATGATCCGTCTCGGCCCGCAATGGTTCCACAAAATTGATTTTGGGGATAAGCAGATCCCCTGCACGCTGGATCAGCTGGAACTTGCCGAAATTGTCGTAATCGCCCAGAGAATCGCCTATATTTTTTTTGGTGATGCCTTTATCGTAGATTTTGATTTTCGCGTCGGCGCTGGTGTCTTCGTACACCACCATTTTTTTTGAACCCACCACCGTGATGGAGCGCCGCTTATTGGGATCGAGCCAGCTCACGTGAATGTGGGCAGACATGCCGCCGGGGAAATCCAGATTCATAAAAACCACATCCTCCACCCCGTCCTGCAGAAAACTGTTTCCCTTGGCGGAAACCCGAGTCGGGAGCTGTCCAAACCAGTAGAGTAAAATGGACACATCGTGCGGTGCCAGATTCCACATCGCGTTCACATCGGAGCGCACCCGGCCGAGATTGAGACGCTGGGAGTACACGTAGTAAATATCGCCCAGCATACCGCCCGTGATATAATCCTTTACCGTCTGCACGGCGGCATTGTACAGAAAGGTATGCCCCACCATCAACATGCGCTGATTTTTCTCGGCCAGTGTTACCAGCTCCTTCGCTTCGGCTACGGTCAGCGAAAGGGGCTTTTCAACAAATAGGTGTTTCCCCGCCAAAAGCGCCTGCTTAGCCAGAGCAAAATGAGTATTCGCCGGGGTGGCCAGAGCCACCGCCTGAACAGACGGATCCTCTAAAACCGCCTCAAAAGACGAACCTAACCGAATCGTCGGATACTCTTTTTGAACCCACTGCCGGGCGGACGAGGAGGAATCCACAGCGGTTAAGGTTCCAATATGTTCCGAGCGGAAAAAGCTGCGAAGCAGATTCCGTCCCCAATACCCAACGCCAATTTGTGCCAGATTTATTTTCATTTTTTTGCGCCACTAATTCACGAATTAAAATATTAAAAGATAATTCTTTTAAATCTCAAAGACAATTCTCCGAAATTTATAAGAAGCCCAAGTTTAAGTCCTGAAACTTTAAGATAATTCAAGGTTTGAGCAATATGTTCATCAGTAATTGCTGAAACGCTTTTTACCTCCAAAATGATTTTATTAAATACTATGAAATCTGCAAAAAATTTGTGAGGTAACACAATGTCTTTGTATCGAACGATATATTCTTTTTCTCTTTCGAATTCGATTCCAGCATTTTTGAACTCATACTCCAATGCATCCTTGTAAACAATTTCTAAAAATCCTTTTCCGAGATTTTTATGTACTTCCATGCAAATACCGATGATTTTATAAGATTCATCCTGATAAATTAGTTCCATAATGTTCTCTTTTCAATCCGTGAATCCGTGGCATCTTTTTAAGCCACTAATTCACAAATTATGAATTCCCCTGCTCTTTGTTTGATCCTTCTGCAAAAATATTTCTTAAGAAATTGGCATATTCAATCCGTGAATCTGCGGCATCTTTTTAAGCCACTAATTCACAAATTATAAATTCCCTTGCTTTTTGTTTGATCTTTCTACAAAAATATTTCTTAAGAAATTG
>JAADHR010000040.1 GCA_013151735.1 Calditrichota bacterium
GAGTTCCCACTAAAATAACATTGGCGCCGGGAAGCGGCTCACCCGTATTGGCATCCCTTACCGTCCCTTTGATGCCGCTCACATATTTTGGTCGACTCGTTTCACTTTTTTCCGACGCCCCTGCAATACTGCCTGCCCAAATCATCACGGCTATTAAAATCGCCATTCCAACAACCATCCGCTTAACTACCATTTGACTCACTCCCTTCTATTGTTTTGCATGTTTATATTTGTTAGTTTTTCCTAATTCTTTTCACAAAAAAATTTCACTTATCGCAGCCCAATCAAGCGTCCCATCTGGTAGATTGCTGCTGACAGAAAAAATGCAAGGGTTAACCCGGATGTTACACTAATCATCGGCCACTTCCAGGATCGGGTTTCTTTTTTGATCGCCGCAAGTGTCCCCACACAGGGCATATAGAGCAGCGAGAACACCATGAAGGCATACGCTGAAAGAGGCGTAAACTGCTGCATCAGAACGTGACGTAAACCCGCACCCGTTGCCCCGTAAAGGATCCCCAACGCCCCCAGAATGACCTCCTTGGCCAAAAACCCAAACATAAAGGCGACGGCCGTCTGCCAGTACCCAAACCCCGCGGGACGCAGCAGCGGGGCCAAAAACGAACCCAGTTGGCCAATGTAACTTTCATGTCCGGCGTAGGCACTTCCAAGGGGAAAACTGGCCAGGAACCAGATTAAGAGCACGGCCCCCAAAATAATTTTACCCGCCTTCTTCAAAAAGATGAGACTCCGGCGCCAGGTGTTTCGGTAAATGGAATACAGCGTCGGCAGTCGGTAGGGCGGCAATTCCATAACCAGAACCGACTGTTCATTCTTGAAAAGTACAGGCGCTGTCAGTTTGATCAGCCCAACCGCTGCCAAAATCCCGATCAGATAAAGTGAGAGTACAACCAGCCCCTGGTAGTGTGCGAAAAAAAGGCCGGCAAACAAGGCATAAATGGGCAATCTGGCGGCGCAGGAAATAAAGGGGATGGCTATCATCGTCAGAATGCGGTCTTTTCGGGAAGGGAGCGTGCGTGTCGCCAATACGGCCGGGATGTTGCAGCCAAAGCCTAAGATCAGTGGAATCAGGGATTTCCCGTGAAGGTTTATCTTTCTCATGATCCGGTCGGCAATAAATGCCCCTCTGGCCAGATAGCCGGAATCTTCCAGAAATGCAATTCCGGAGAAAAGAAAAATCAGATTAGGAAGAAATGAAAAAATCGCGCCCACGCCGCCAACCAGTCCGTTCACTAAAAAGGAAACAAACAGTGGCGGGACGTGCAAAGCGGCCCCGGCGGTTGCAATCCCTCTTCCGGCTTCCGTAAAAAGGGCGGAAATCAGCCAAACAAACGGCTGGGCTGCTTTAAACGTTAATTCAAACAAACCAGCCAACGCCAGCAGGAACAGAGGGAATCCCAGCCAGGGATGAAGGGCAATTTTATCGATTTTTTCCGCGCTCACCTGTCGCGTTACAGGGGTGGGCTGGTAAGAAACACACTCTCTCAGCAAACCGGAAATAAAACCATACTGCTTTTCGATCAAAATGGTTTCGGTATCGTAGCCAAACTTCTTTTCCAGGTGAATTGTGCTCTTCAAAGCCTGTTCCCGGATAATCTCGTAGTTGGGTAAAGCCCTCAACCCCTGAATCACGGAGACGTCTCCTTCGAGGACTTTCAGGGCCAGCCAACGCGGCGGATAGTTTTCCAGAGAAGCCGGAACCGTTTTCAAAAACTCAACCAGCTCTTTTATGGCCTCCTCAATGGCCTCGCCATAATCCAATCGAAAATCCGGAAGCGGCATTTTGGACACATCGACGGCTGTTCTTAGGAGCCTATTTTTCTCCACCAATTGACTTCCAACCGTCTCCACCACAGGAATTCCAAGCAGTTGTGACATTTTCGTCGAGTGAATTCTGAGACCCTTTCGCCGGGCCAAATCCATCATATTGAGATCCAGAACCACCCGAAACCCCAATTCCATTAATTCCACCAGGATGTGAAGCTCCCGCTCCAAGCGGGAGGCGTCGGCCACAACCACCACAACATCCGGTTGAACCTGAAGCAAAAAATCCCGGACGATCCGCTCGTCCGGCTGATAGGGAGATAAACTGTAGGCCCCGGGCAAATCAGCGATTATCACGGATTCACCCCGAAAATCGGCCTGCCCCAGAAGGACATCAATCGTCACCCCCGGCCAATTGCCAACGTGTTGATTGCTCCCGGTCAGCGCATTAAAGAGTGTGGTTTTCCCCGAATTCGGATTTCCGACCAGTGCAATCGTCAATTCACTGTCAGCTTTTTCCAGCCGTTCTTTGAGGGAAAGGACATTCATCTGGAACTACTGCTCCGCTTCGGTTGGAAGAACCAGAATTTGAGAGGCTTCTTCTCGTCTCAACGACAAGTGGTACCCCTTTAGAATGATATCGATGGGATCACCCAGAGGCGCAATTGTTGAAACGGTAACACGGGTACCCGGTACCAGCCCCATGTCCAACAAACGGCGCTTTAAACTGGAATCTCCCAGAATTCGGACGACATGTGCCGAATGCCCTGGAGACAGATCCCTCAAAAGAACCGCCTCGGTAATCGATCCCGCCGATTCAATTTTCGCTGGCCTGGTTGATTTTCCTTCCAAAAAGGCCTGAAATTCGTTCATCAGGTTTGTATTTCCCTCTCCGGCCTCCGCGACGTAATCCATTAATCGGGTCAGTTTCTGCAGCGTTTTATCACTCAAATTGTGCTCGAGTTTGCAGGCTTCTTCCATCGCCGTTTGTGAGTCCACCTTTAAAAAATTGTAGAGAAATTTAAAAATGAGGCGATGCCGATTGTAAACGGCTCGCGCGGCTTCCATGCCTTCTTCGGTAAGTTCCAGATAGCCGTATTTTTCATGAACCAGATAGCCCTTTTTGTCCAGAGCTTGAATAGCCGCCACAACACTGGGCATTTTCACCTGCATCCGTTTGGCAATGTCTTTGATGCGAACGACCCTGTTCTCAAGCGAAATTTCAAGAATCGTCCGAAGATAATTTTCAGCACTGTGCGTTAAAGCATCCATTTCAAATCTCGCATTTGCTTTTTCTATTATTGTTAGTTTAGGCTAACAATATAGTGCAAAAATATATTTGATGCAAGATTTTTTTTAGACTTTGGTTTGGAAAATGTGGTTTTTCAATTGCTCCGGCCACCGGCCCCGGAGTTTGTTTGTTCAATGATGGGTTGGTTCAATATTTGGAAATTGGATAGTCGTTATTGATTATTGGATATTCACATTCCTCTCCCTTCGCCTCGATACGTCCGCCGGAGGCGGACACTCGGCGACCGGGGGTATTTGCTCTTCAGCCTGTTGTCTTCGCGGTGAGATCTTGGCCTGCGAAAAATGACATCCCCCTAAATCCCCTCTCAAGGGGGGACTTTGGTTTGGGAAATGTGGTTTTCAGTTGCTCCGGCAACCGATTCCGGAGTTTGTTTGTTCAATGATGGGTTGGTTCAGTATTTGGAAATTGGATAGTCGTTATTGATTATTGGATATTCACATTCCT
>JAADHR010000041.1 GCA_013151735.1 Calditrichota bacterium
GTGCTGCCCTCACGTCTACAGCCGCAACGGCCTGTTTCAGAAGCGGACGAAGGGCTTTTCTCTGCTGTTCCCGTGACGCAGGGGTTGGAATGGTGTAAACCAGGTCCGAATGGAGGGAATCCAGATCAGCCAGCAGAATTCTGGCCACCTTCAGGCTGACTCTTAAATCGGTCAGGGCCATTTGAACCGGCTGAGGTGCCTCAATCGATTGCTTGGAAAAGAGTAAATCCGACCGGGTTTGTGAGAGCCCCGGATGAACAGCGAAAATTAGTCCTGTCACAAAAATTAAAACGGCCAAACGGTTCCTGCTCAAAAAAAACATGTGAAAATTCCTTATTTTTGTTAATGTCCAAGAGTCCTTTTTTTGCCTGTGCGGGTTACCCGTTGTTTGTAACCCGCCATTTGTTCGAAAAATATTTTGTGTGAATGGGTAGCCGTTCGCAGACGATGTTTCTGTACCCCCTGCTATCGGATTTCCAGATAATCTTTGTCCGGCAATTTGGGAAACGGAGCGTGCGGTTCCGTCTGGTACCAAACCGCCACAGACGACAGGTCATCCTGCAGGGGAAGGTACCGGCCTCCGCTGCGCCAGCCGAGTGCCTGAATGGTAACACGCAAATCCTTCTCAAACCGGATGGGATCCGTAATGTGCCAGCGGTACAGGCCAAACCGGGTTTGTGTGCGTTCCATGCCGTCCGGTTTAATCTCGTAAAAGCCGGTGTAAGGGGTGGAAAAATCCCGGTATTCCGTCTGCCCCTGGGCGTTTCTGGCCTCAAACCCGTACGACCCGCAAAAGTAATCTTCCGTTCCGGTGCCGCAGATGGTGGGAAATTTTTGGTCACCGTCGATGTAGAATTTGATTTCACCTTCACCCCACCAGCCGTTGTTGTTGGAGCCCCAATTCAGGATGGTTCCCACGTACTGACCCTTCCCCTTAATGCCGTCCACAATGGTGTACACCTGTTTGTAGGGAAGGGGATTGACCCGGCGAAACTGCGCGTGGAGATAGGCGGCATCTTTTGGGATGTCAGTCAAGGTGTAATTGATCTGGTAGTAGAGGGTCATCCGGTTGTCATCCAGATTTTCCATGGTGATTTTGCACGATTTCCGAAACGGCATGATCCAGTAACTGTTTAACGCGCTGCCGGGGTTCACGCAAATGGGCAGCGAGCTGATCTGCTTGTAATCGCCCCAGCCCACACCGAAAAAATCCCCCACAGGTACTTCCACAGAAGGGTTCTTCTCGCCGTCCCAGTAGATGCGAAGGATGGAAAACCGCCAGTTGCCGGTGGGGGTCATCCAGATTTGCTGAATGGCACCGGGCCCCTTGATTTCAGCCAGAGTAAATGTGGTGTGCGGTTCGATGTGAATATAGGGATTGACCTTCCAGCCCTGACCCAGATCCCGTGCCGCACGCCGGGCGTTGCCTTCTTTCAGCGTAGCCATTCCGCCCTTGCCCTTTTCACCGGTTAAATTTTCCGGGCTGATGGAGCGCGTCTGGGCGTTAGACAGCATAAATAAATTGCTGAGATTGGTAAACGCTCCATTAAAACGGGGATTTTGCGCCTGACTGATGGTGGCCACCATGAAAGCCAGGGAAATCATGATTATCATACTGCTCAATTCCTTCATTAGGAGATCCTCCTGTTTTAATTGGGAATAGAATCATATTTTTAGTGCCGCGAATGCGCGAATCAAAGATTGCAGTAATTTTATTTGTTTCCAAATAACAGAATTATGAAAAGCTAAAAAGAAATGCCGGGTTTGGTGCCCCTTCCTTAAATGAGTTCACTCTAAAAACCACGATTTACACAAATTGCACTAATTAATTTCAATTAAATCAATTCGTGAAATTAGTGGGCAAAGGTTTTTTAAAGCAGATGCTTAAATATAGTTCAAAATAATTTTTCCGAGAAATGCTTCTCCAAAATACCGCGGCAACAAGCCAAGGGCCACGAAAATCAGGAATCGCGGCAATGATAGTTGGAAAATGCCCGCCAGCCAGCTCATCTCCCGAAGTGGAATCGGAGTCAGGGCGCCCAGAAAAACCGCCCAGTTTCCGTATTTTTGAAACCAGGTTTCGATTTTTGCCACGTGCCTGTTTTTGCGGACTCGCTTCACTCCCAGTCGGTCAAACAACCGGCCGATGTAATAGCCCAAAAAGGCCCCCAGGAACGAACCTGCCAGTGCCAGCAGGGCCACCCAATAGGGATTCAATCCCAACCCCACTTCGCCAATAATGAAAATATCCGGCGCAACGGGCTGGTAAATACACACGGTGACGGCCAGCAAAAAAATGCCGACGTATCCGTACTGCTGAACGAATTGAACGGAAAGAACAAAAACGTGATGAAAAAAATCGCTCATATCTAATAATAGTAAATGGGTGTTCGCTGCTCTCGCAACACCTTTTTTGTGGGTGAAAAAATTTGTGTGTGAAGAAAAAAAATAGCATCCTTTGTTTCAGGAAGATTTCTTTCCTGATGAGTCATTTTTAACCCCTGCAGCTTCGATGGATCAATGATTCGTGTCACATGTCTTTCGCGATCGACCGGTAAACGCCCATCAAAAACAGTGCTGAGAACGCGGCTGTCTGCTGTTTCCAGGGTTACCCGAACCGGAAGTGCGGACGGCCCCATTGAAAGGGTTGAGTGACTGGAAACCGTAATTTCCCAGACCAATTGGTGGTTTTGCGGGAGAAGAAGGGTTTGGGTAGAAATCGCCTTTGCCTTCAGCGAAAGAATTCGCCGGCGGCTCACGTGCCCGGGAATACGAAGGGTCACATCTTTCAAAGGAGCCCCGTCAGGCCGGGTCAACCGCGCGCAGAATTCCCATCCACCCACGCCTTGAAACACACGAACCAACATAAAATTGAGGCCCTTTTTAAGTGTCACCGGGGCGACGTTATTGTCAACTTGCAATCCGCGGTAAACGGGCACCGATGCGATTTGTTTTCCGTTGACCCAAATGGCAATACCATCATCACTCCCAAATTTCAGTAAAATCCGTTCTTTCTTGGGAGAGTAAATCCACGTGGCGGCGTAGGCCACGGTATTTTGGTTGGGGAAGAAAACATCCCGGAAATTAACTTTGTAATCACTGGAAAGAAACATGTGCCAGACCTTCGGATTATCTTTTTGGATGGAATCGGAGACAACGTTTCCAATGGACTGCATCGAATAAACACGATGACTGCTTCCCTCGGGGAGCAAAAAATCGGTCGTGTCGTCTGCAGCGCTTTTCTTAAGGAATGGACCCCGTACCAGCCAGGTTTGAATAAATCCCTTGGGACTGGGAGAAAAGTTCAAAATTTGGGTCGTCCCCTGAGAGAAAGCAGCGGGTAAAAATAAATTAAAAAGATAGAAAAAAAGCGCAGGTTTTAGAAAACGTTTCATGGGAATGAATCCTTAGTTTTACTAATTTCAACTGAG